>NZ_JBEYRK010000003.1:0-267590 GCF_040704065.1 Streptomyces sp. NPDC047869 | reverse complement strand
GGTCGTGGTGGGCGGGGGTGCGGTCATGGGCGCCACTCCACCCGGTGTTCGGCCAGGTGGGCCAGTACCGCGTGGTTCGCCTCCCAGCCGTCCGGGCTGTGTTCACCGGCCGCCTCCGGCGGCGTGCCGGACTCCGTCCGGCGGGTGGTCGTGGTGGGCGGGGGTGCGGTCATGGGCGCCACTCCACCCGGTGTTCGGCCAGGTGGGCCAGTACCGCGTGGTTCGCCTCCCAGCCGTCCGGGAACTTCACCAGGGTGCCGAGCTGGACGGGTTCCGTGGACGGGTAGTCGTCCAGGAGGTCGCCGACGCCCGCGCGGCACACCACGACACAGGCGTGGCGGTGGCGGGAGGCCAGCACGCACAGGCGGCCGGTCTCCAGGTGGAAGGCCGTGGCGTCAGGGCGGCCGGAGAGCGGGTGGAGGACGACCGTGACGTCGTACTCGCGGCCCTGGAGGCGGTTGGCGGTGTCGACCGTCACGTCCGGCACGCCGAGGTCGGCCAGGGCCGCGCGGACCGCCGCGGCCTGGTCGCGGTGGGCCGTGCCGACGGCGATGCGGTCGGCGGTCAGTGGGGCCGCGTCCGGTGAGCGTTCGGAGACGGCGGCGCCGCCCCGGTCCAGCAGCCGCCGTACGACCGCCGCCACCGCCCGTACCGCCTCCGGGTCCGTGCGCGGGGTGTGGCGGGCGGGCAGTTCGAGCAGGCCCCAGCCGGACGCGGCCGCCTCGTCGATCACCCGGTCGGGACCGGAGCCGTCGGAGGGGACCGCGAACGTCAGCCGGCGGTCGCCGTGGCCCGTGCCGCTGCGGAACGGGGTGTACGGGTAGAAGGCGTCCGAGACCAGCGGGGCCGCCGACGCCGGCAGCCGCCAGGACACCGGCAGGCGGTGCTGCGGAAGCTCCGGGTTGTGGGCCAGCAGAGTGGTGACCGCCGAGGCCGACGGGTCGTACGACAGGCCCGCCCACTGCTCGGCGCCCACGATCGAGAACGGGTCGAGCTGCCCCGGGTCCCCGACGAACAGCGCCCGCTCGAACAGGCCGGCCACGGCCAGCAGCGAGTCCGAGCGCATCTGGTACGCCTCGTCCACGATCGCGTGCCGCCACGGTTCGTCCACCTTGACGTGCGCCCACTTCGCGGCGGTGGAGACGACGACCGGGAGGCCGTTCAGATCGGCCGCCTTCGCCGACGTACGGACCTGCGGCAGGTCGTCCAGCGCCTTGTCGTACGGGTCGGCGTCGCTGCTGTGCAGGCGGCCCACGGGCAGGTCCGGATCCTTCTCGGCGAGCCGCAGCACCAGGTCGTCCACCTGGGCGTTGGTCTGCGCGACCACCATCAGCGGGCGTCCGGCGGCGGCGAGTTCCAGGGCCGCGCGCACCACCAGCGTGGACTTGCCCGCGCCCGGCGGGGAGTCGACGACCACGCCACGCTCGGTGCCGTGCAGGGTGTCGTTGAGGATCGCCTCCGTGGCGCGTGCCGCCGCGGCTCCGGGGTCGAAGTCGACGGTCGTCACAGCACGTCCTCCTCGGTCACGGTGTCGGGCGCCTCGGGCGCCGCCTCGCCCGGCGGGCCGCCGTGCGTCCACGGGGTCTCCTCCGGGTCGGGCAGCTTCGCGCCGCCGCGCTGCTCGTGCTCGAACAGCGTGAAGCAGACCGCGTCGCCCTTCTCCGGCACCGAACCCGGCTCGGGCTCCTTGCCCCGGCCCATCTTGTCCACGATCCGCAGGACGAGCACACCGTCCTCCGGGGCGCCCTCGTACCCGACGAACTCCGCCGCCTGCGGCCTGCCGCCCAGCGAGCGGTACACCTTCGCGCGCTCCGCCAGGGCGGGCCGGTCCTCCGTGCGGACCGTCACCAGCGGGCGCGGGCTGGGCCGCTTGCCCTCGCTGTACGCCATGACGGCATCGGTGACCTCGCCCGCGAAGGCCTCCCCGGCCAGCCGCCGCCCGGCCATCACCAGCGGATCGTCCAGCGCCTCCTGGGCCTCCAGGCGGGCCTGCTCGCGCTCGCGCGTGGCCAGCTTGTTCGCCGCGGTCACCGCGTCGTCCCGGCGCGGCTGCGGGGGCTCACCGGCCAGGACCCGGTCGCGGTGGCCGGTGAACGACCAGCGGTCCCGCGTCCACCGCTCCTCGACGTGCGCGCCCTCCGGCAGCGCCCGCAGCAGGTCCAGGCCGTGCCACACGGAGTCCCAGGTGGGCCGGACGCGGCTCTCCACCAGATCGCGCACGTGCTGTTCGGCCGCGGTGAGCGCGGCCAGCCGGTCGTCCGCCTGCACGGCGTCCTCGGCGGCGGCGAGGACGGTACGGGCCCGGTCGTAGCGCTCGATGGCCGGGGCCAGCAGCTTGTTGTCGAACGCCGGATCGGTGGCCGGGCCGGCCGGCGGGCACCGGAGCTGGCCCTCGTCGTCCCGGGCCAGCTCGGCCCACTGGGCGGCCTCCGCGCCGGTGCGCGCCCGCCCGGGGTGCCCCTCCTCGGGCGACGCCGACGGCGGGGGAGCGTCGATCCAGGCGAGCAGGGCGCCCAGATGCTGGTCCTCAAGGCTGGACTGGCCGGTCGCCCAGTGCCGGGAGAGCACGTCGGTGAGCGCCAGCAGCAGGGAGGAGCCGGGAACCCGGGCCCGCTCGCCGTAGTGGGTCAGCCAGCGGCCGAGCAGAGGGACCCGGGGCGGCGCCGGGTGGGGCGCCTCCGGGTCCTGCTCGGCGGTCCGGCGGAACCGCATGGAACGGCCCAGCAGCCGTACGAAGTCCAGGCCCGCCCGGCTGGGCACGATCAACTGGGGCGCGTCGGCGCACAGCTCGACCTCGACCTTGACCCGCTTGCCGGTCTCCGGGTCGGTCTCCGTGCGCTCGGCCGCCTCGACGTCCAGCGCGTAGGAGTCGAGGTACGGCAGGACCACGTCGGCCAGTTCGGCGAGGAACGCGAAGCGCAGGTCGCGGTCGCGGGGCTGCGGCACGACCAGCAGCCGGGGAGCGTCCCGGTCGGTGCCGACCAGCGCGCCCAGCGGGGCACCGGCCTCACCGGCGGTGGTGAGCGGCACGAACACCAGGGGGCGGTCGGACAGCCGGCGGTGGCGGACGGTCGCGGCCGGCTGGGCGCGGCCGGTGCTGACGGCCTCGAGGCGGGCCAGGGTGGCGATCAGTGACACCGGGCCGCCACCTCCCGGCCGGCCGCCCCGGCGAGCGCCTCCGCGCGCAGGGCGGCCGCCCGGCGAAGGGCCGCGACCGCCGGGTCGGCCGGGTCGCCGCTCTCGCCGCGGGCCGCCGCGAGGACGTCATCGACCGTGGTCAGACCGCCGAGTTCGGCCCGCAGCGGGCGGCCGAGGCTGGTCACGGCGCCGTCCGCGCGGGAGCGGCCGCGGCAGTGGAAGGCCAGTTCGCAGGCGGACAGGCACTCGGGCGCGTACGCGGCCGGAACCGACTCGACGGCCGCCGTCAGTTCCTCGGCGGGCCGGTCCGGAGCGAAGCAGGTGCCCTCGGGCAGAGTGCCGGCGATGTCCTCGACGCGGGTGAGCCGGGCGAGTTGCCGGGCGGTGACCGCGCGCTGCTTGCGCACGTCGACGGCGGAGGCGGTGGGGAGGTTGGAGAAGTCCCTGGGGCAGACCAGCAGCACCCGGTGCCGCACCCGCGGGGCCGGGTCGAGGCGGGCGGCGACGTCCTCCAGGGCCAGTACGTACACCGCCGACTGCCGGGCGGCGGCGCCGACCTTCGCCGGGTCGGCCGAGCCGTCCAGCATCGGGAAGGACTTGATCTCCACGACCGTCCAGCTCCCGTCCGGGTGCACCACCACCGCGTCGGGCTCCAGGAACGCGAGCGAGCCCGCCACGTCGAGCGCCAGCATCGGGTGGTCCAGCAGCGTCCAGCCGCCCGCGTCCACGGCCTCGCGCAGCGCCAGCGCCGTACGGGCCGTCCGCCCCTCGGGGCCGTGCGCGGACAGGTCGGGAACCGAGGCCCCGGCGGGCGGTTCGGCGCCCGGGTCGAGCCGTGAGTGGACCAGCCGCAGCAGCTCCGCGCCGCCGTCGGCCTTCACCTTCGCCTCGAACGCGTTGCCCCGGGTCAGCGCGAACTGCGACTGGCCGAACGCGGAGGGCGCGCCCAGCCGGTCCGCCAGCGCCGCCTTGTCCACACCGGCGCCGTCCAGGATCGCCCGTCTGCGGCACCCCGGGTTCGCGGCCAGCGCCGCGAGGGCGCGCGCGTCCAGGGCCTTGGCCGGTACGTCGGGACCGCGCAGCTCAGCGAGCCGCTGCCGGAGCCCCTTCTCCCGCGTCGCGGGGGGAGGCGTCCGGTTCGGCCGCGGAAGCGAGCTGCGACTCGCGCTGCCGTGGAATTCGCTCACCCGCGGAAGTCTGGCATCCGCCACTGACAATCGGGGAACCGGCGGCCGCGGCGGCCCGCGGTGCCCGGGCGGCGAAGCGGGCCCGGAGCAGGTCGGTGGCCCGCGTCAACCGCGGCGCCAGCAGCAGGCCCACGCCCATCACGGCCACGCCCGCGACCGCGTCGAGGGAGTAGTGGTTGGCGGTGCCCATGACCACGACAGCGGTCAGCAGCGGGTAGGCGACGGCGAGGATCCTGGTGAGGCGCGTGCCGCCGTACCGCCACAGCATGACCCCGCACCACAGGGCCCAGCCGACGTGCAGACTCGGCATCGCCGCGTACTGGTTGGTCATGCCGCCCATGCCGCGCGGCGCGCTGGCCTCGCCGCCCCACCAGCCGTACGAGCTGTAGTGGGCCATCGTGTCGACGAAGCCGTAGCCCGGGGAGAGCAGCCGGGGCGGGCAGGTCGGCAGCAGGGTGAAGCCGATCAGACCGATGAAGGTGGACGCCATCAGCCAGGTCCGGGCCTGCCGGTAGTGCTCGGTGCGGCTCCGGAACAGCCAGACGAGGATGGCCGGTGTGACGACGTAGTGCAGTGAGGCGTACCAGAAGTCCGCCGGTATGCCGAGCCACGGCTCGCGCGTGAACAGCCGGTTGAGCGGGTGCTCGGCGTTCAGGTACAGGGCCTTCTCGAACCGCAGGATCGCCAGGCCGTGGTCGACGGCGGTGGAGACGTCGCCCCGCGCGAGCAGGCGGCCGGCCGAGTAGCAGCCGTAGACCAGCAGGATCAGGGGCAGCTCGGTCCACCACCGCAGCCGGGCCCGCTGGGTCACCTCGGTGCCCGGTGTGTCGGTCTGCGGCATCCGATCGCCCTCCCCCTTCTGCTGCGGCGCGCCCCGGCGGCGCCGTGCCACTTTACGGTGTCCTGATCCCGGCCACGCGGGCGCTTCAGCCCTCAAAGACGCCGCCATCGCCCCCCGGGTTGCCCGTGCCCCGGCTGAGCGATGATGGAAGTACCGCGTCTTCTGCTCAAGATGCCCAGGATCTGTTCAACACGTCCCCGAAAGGTCTCCCATGGCACCGCGCATCCTGCTGGCCCGGCACGGACAGACGGAGTGGTCGCTGTCCGGCAAGCACACCGGCAGGACCGACGTACCGCTGCTGGAGGAGGGGCGGCGCGGGGCCAAGTCGCTCGGCGAGCGGCTGCACCGTGCTCCGCTGGACGGGCTGCCGGAGGCCGAGGTGCGCACCAGTCCGCTGGTACGCGCGCGTGAGACCTGCGAACTGGCCGGGTTCGGGGAGCGCGCGGCCGTCTGGGACACGCTCATGGAATGGGACTACGGCGCCTACGAGGGCATGACCCCCGCCGAGATCCAGGCCGGCCGGCCCGGGTGGCTGATCTGGCGGGACGGGGTGCCCGAGGGGGAGAGCCTCGCGGAGGTCACCGCGCGCGCGGACGAGGTGGTGGAGTGGGCGCGGTCGGCGGACCGGGATGTGCTGGTGTTCGCGCACGGGCACATCCTGCGGTCCATCGGCGCGCGGTGGCTGGGGCTGCCGCTGGCCTTCGGGGCGCGGATACGGCTGAACCCGACCTCGCTGTCGGTGCTGGGGTGGGCGTACGGGGAGCCGGCGGTCGAGAGCTGGAACGACTTGGGGCACCTGGTGGGGTGACCGGTGCCGTTCCGGGTGCTCGGTGTCGGTGCCGGCCGGGGGTGTTTCGCTTGCCCGCGGCTACGGCGGCTCGGCAGCCGCCGGCTGCGGGCATGCGGGGGTTCAGGCCCGGCCCGCTCGGGGGGTTGAGGCGTGGCGGTCCAGGAAGTCGGAGACGCCTGAGGCGCGGCGGTGGGGGAGCAGCACCCGGGCCGTGCCCGCCAGCATGGTCTGGATGCGGGAGGACTGGACCTGGGTGAGCAGTTCCAGGACGCGCAGGCCGGCCGCGGCCGCCTCGTCGGGGCGGCCCTCACGGGCCAGGTCGTCGGCCAGTTCGGCGGTGTAGAGGGCGATGTTGCGGGTGAAGTGGGGGTCCTGGAGGTGGGCCGCCCGGCGGGCGTGCCGGGACGCGCGCCGCCAGTCGCCCAGCGTCGACCAGCACTGCGCCTCCAGGCCCTCCAGCTCGGCCTCTCCGTAGAAGCTCATCCACTCGGGGTCGGCGTCCGAGTGGCCCCGCTCGAAGAGGGCCTGCGCCCGGGCCAGCGCCTGTTCGCAGCCCGCGCGGTCGGCGAGCCCCGCCCAGCCGCCCGCCTCGCGCAGCGCGAGCAGGGACATCAGCCGGGGCGAGCCCAGAGGAGCGGCGGCCCGTCGCGCGGCCTGCGCCGCGCGCACCGCCTCCCGGGGGCGGCCGGCGTCGCGGGCCAGGAACGCGGTGTTGCAGAAGGCGTGCGCCTCCAGGGCCGGGTCACCGGTCATCCGGGCGGTGGCCAGCGCCTCGGCGTAGTGCGAGCGGGCGTCGTCGAAGCGTCCGGAGTCATGGGCCAGCCAGCCCACCGAGATGGACAGTTCACCGGCGCCCGAGTGCAGTCGCTCGGCGGTGGTCTGCCGGGTCGCGCCGGCGTCCAGTAGCGCGTAGGCGGCGCGCAGCGGTGCGGCCGCCCGCTGGTACAGGCCGTCGGCGCCGTGCCGGTCGTCGAGCAGCCGGATGCGGCGGACGGCCTCCTCGAGGGCGGCCGCCTCGGGGGTGCCGACGCGGCGCGGCGGACGGACCGCCGCGGTGGCGTCGATGGTGAGCCCCAGCGGGCCCAGCGTAGCGGCGGCCACCGTGGCGCCTCCGCCGGTCATGAATGCGCGACGCAGCACGTCGCTCTCCTCGTGGTTCAGGGGGTCGTTCTCGTACGGCTCGTGCGGGTCGTACGGGTCCTGCGTGTCATACGGCTCGTGGGCCCCTCGCGTCTCAGTGGTCCCGAACGCCGGGGGTGCCCCGGTGGCCGTACGCGCCGCGCGCCCGCGAACGGACGAGCGCGGCGCGAAGCCGAGGTCGGTGAGCGTGCGACCGGGGAACATGTGCAGGAACACCCGTTCGTACGCGTAGTTCGGGCAGCGGATCTCACCCGCCTCGACCCTGCCGACGTAGCGCGCGTCACAGCTCACCCGCTCGCCGATCTCGCGCGCCGCCCGCCGCACCAGTGCCGCGAACTCGGCCGGTGAGTGCCGGCCGCGCAGCTGCCGGAAGGCGAGGTTGGGCCGTGCGGGCCGTTCGGGCTGTGACGAGGTCTCCGTTGACGACGCCATGGCCGGGTCCTCTCGTGCGAACCGTCGAACCATGCCGGATCCGAGGTGGATTCGGGCTGAGTTGTCCGTGTGACACCCTGGTTCCGGCGAGCAAGAACGTACCCGCTGTGCCGGAGCCGCCACGCAGTGTTTAGCTACAAAACGGATATCTCATCCACGATCTGCCATGAACTGCCATCCTTTGCGGCGCACTTGTGCCGTAGCCGTTGACGCCCTCGCGCGTTGGACTCGGTGGACCGCAAACGTGCAGCGTGGTGGAGGCCGGCATGGAGACCAGCCAGAGCAACGATCCCTGTACAGCGGGCGCGCCACCGTCCGCGGCAGAGGGCGACGCGACCTGCGACCTCGTGACGGTGCCGACCCGGCAGGGGCTGGAGGCCGTCGACATCCTTCGGCGCGGCGCGCCCGCCGTGGGGCCCGTTCTGCACGACTACGGCTGCGACACCCTCGGCTTCCTGGTCCCCGCCGGCACCGCCGCCTGCTGGGACGTGCCGGGCAGTACCTGTACGGAGACCGACGGGCGCGGGCTCAGACTCAACCCCGCGCCACCGGTGGAGGGCTCGGACTGGCTGCTGCCGCCCGGCGAGGCCGACCTCGCGACCGACCCCGCGGTGCTGCGCCGGGCCCTCGGTGAGGCGGCCCGGATGATCGAGGCGGCCGACAACTGCCGGTGAAGCCCCCGCCCGGTGCGCCTGCGAAAATGGACCGATGGGCAGGTCCAGGAACACCCGGCGCAGGCCGGCAGACGCGCAGGCCGTCACGGAAACCGTCGACGGCGGGCTCGCGCAGCTCGTGCCCGACCCCGACCGCCCCCGCGCCCGGACGCTGCTGATCGACGGGGCGCCCCAGTCGCACGTGGACCTGGACGACCCCGCGTACCTCTCCTTCGAGTACCAGCGCCGGCTCGGGCACGTCATCGACCTCGCCGTGCCGCCCGGCCGGCCGCTGCGGGCCGTCCATCTGGGCGGTGGCGCCCTCACACTCGCCCGCTATGTCGCCGCCACCCGGCCGCGCTCCACCCAGCAGGTCGTCGAGCGGGACGCGGCCCTCGTCCAACTGGTGCGGCGAGAGCTGCCGTTGGATCCGAACGCGCGCATACGGGTGCGGTCGGCGGACGCCCGCGCGGGCCTGGCCAAGGTCCCGGACGGCTGGGCCGACCTGATCATCGCCGATGTCTTCAGCGGCGCCCGGACCCCCGCCCACCTCACCTCCACCGAGTTCCTGGACGAGGTCCGCCGGGCCCTGAAGCCCTCCGGGGTCTACGCCGCCAACATCGCCGACGGCCCGCCGCTCGCCCACCTGCGCGGCCAGATAGCCACCGCCGCCGCCCGCTTCCCGGAACTCGCGCTGATCGCGGACCCGGCCGTGCTGCGCGGCAAGCGCTTCGGCAACGCGGTCCTCGCCGCCTCCGGGCTGCCGCTGCCGCTCGCCGAACTCACCCGCCGCGCCGCCTCCGACCCGCACCCCGCCCGGGTCGAACACGGCAAGCAGCTCACCGACTTCACCGGCGGCGCCGTTCCCGTCTCGGACGAGGCGGCGGTGGCCTCCCCGGCCCCGCCGCCCTCGGTCTTCCGCTGACCGCCTTCCGCGACCGCCTTTCGCTGACCGCCCTCCGTACGGGCCGTCAGTACGTCCCCACTTCGACGCGCGGCGGGCCGTCGTGCCAGGTGCAGAACACCGACACCCGGTCGGCGTCCCGGCTGAACTCCACCCGGATCCAGCTCTCCGTCTTCCACACCTGCATCGACCAGCCGGTGCCCGGGGTCGCCGAGACGAGCGTCGCGTCGGCCGTGCCCAGGTCGAAGACCGCCCGGCCGCCGTCGGTGTCGTAGCCCTTGACCCGGCCGGAAGCGGTGGGGCCCGCGGTGGCGGAGGCGGAAGGGGAGGGACCGGCGGTGCGGGACGGGGTCCTGGAGGGCGTGCGGGCCGGCGGCTCGGCCGACGGGCTCTTCGGCCGGGGCGGCCGGGCGGTCGGCGAACCCAGCGGCTTCGAGTGCGTGGTGGTGTCGGCCGCCGTGATCGGCAGGGCGCGCGGCGGGTCGTACGCCGTGCCGGCCATGACCGTGTGCACACCCCACCACGACAGCGTGACCGCCGCGCCCGTGGCGAGCAGCCAGGCCAGTACGTGTACGAGTCCTCTGCGCATCGCGGGCCATACTGCCCCAGGGGCACCGGGATGCGCATTCGTCCCGGCTCATCCACAGGCGGGGCACCGGTGTTGGCCGCATGGCGTACGGTGCGGCGCATGGCAAGTGTGCTCGTGGTCGAGGACGACCAGTTCGTACGCTCGGCGCTCATCCGACACCTGACCGACGCCTCACACACCGTGCGCAGCGTCGGTACGGCACTGGAGGCGCTGCGCGAGGTCGCCCATCTCCGTTTCGACGTGGTCGTCCTGGACCTCGGACTGCCCGACCTGGACGGCTCCGAGGCCCTGAAGATGCTGCGCGGCATCACGGACGTGCCCGTCATCATCGCCACCGCGCGCGATGACGAGGCGGAGATCGTCCGGCTGCTCAACGCGGGGGCGGACGACTACCTGACCAAGCCGTTCTCGGTCGAGCACCTGTCGGCCCGCATGGCGGCCGTGCTGCGCCGGGCCCGGGTCGCCGGCGGTGAGGCGCCGCCCTCCAGCGTCCTGCGGGTCGGCGGGCTCACCGTCGATCCGCTGCGCCGCCAGGCCGAACTGGACGGCGCCCGGCTCGACCTGACCCGCCGCGAGTTCGACCTGCTCGCCTTCCTGGCCGGCCGCCCCGGAGTCGTCGTGGCCCGAAAGGAACTCCTCGCCGAGGTCTGGCAGCAGTCCTACGGCGACGACCAGACGATCGACGTCCATCTGTCCTGGCTGCGCCGCAAGCTGGGGGAGACCGCGGCCCGGCCGCGCTATCTGCACACCCTCCGGGGTGTCGGCGTGAAGCTGGAGCCGCCCGGGGGAGGGGAGCCGCCGCGATGAGATGGGCTCTGGTCAAGGTGTGCCTCGCGGTCACCACCATGGTCGTGGTCGCCTTCGCCGTACCGCTCGGGCTGGTCGTGAAGGAGATGGCCCGCGACCGGGCGTTCTCCAACGCCGAGCGGGAGGCCGCCGCGGTCGCCCCCGCGCTGTCCATCACCACCGACCGGGACAAGCTGGAACGGGTCGTGGCCTCCGCCGGCGCCGACTCCGGGATGGCCGTGCACCTGCCCGCCGACGGCGTCCGGAGCGCGCTCGACCTGGGCCGGCAGCGCGCCGCCGGCAAGGACATCGCGGCCGTGCGGAGACTGGGCCGCGCCTCCACCACCTCCGTCCCCGGCGGCTCCACGCTGCTGCAGCCGGTCGCGCTCGGCTCCGGCGCGATCGCGGTCGTCGAGGTGTACGTGCCCGAGTCCGAGACGAGCAACGGCGTCGGCACGGCCTGGGCGGTGCTCGCCGCGGTCGGTCTCGCGCTGATCGTCGGCTCGGTCGCGGTCGCCGACCGGCTCGGAGTGCGCATGGTGCGGCCCGCGCAACGGCTGGTCGAGGGCGCGCGGGAGCTGGGCGAGGGCAAGCTGGGAGCCCGGGTGCCGGAGGACGGGCCGACCGAACTGCGGCTCGCGGCGGTCGCCTTCAACTCCATGGCCGACCAGGTCGTACAACTGCTGGCCAACGAGCGTGAACTGGCGGCCGACCTGTCGCACCGGCTGCGCACCCCGCTGACCGTGCTGCGGCTGAACGCGGCCTCCCTCGGTGCCGGGCCCGCCGCCGAGCAGACCCGGGCGGCCGTCGCCCAGTTGGAGGGGGAGGTCGACACCATCATCCGCACCGCCCGGGAGGCCAAGCCGCAGACGGTGGCCGCCGGTCCGGGCGCCGGCTGCGACGCGGCCGAAGTGGTCCGCGAACGCATGGAGTTCTGGTCCGCGCTGGCCGAGGACGAGGGCCGCAAATGGCGGGTGGCCGGGGTCGAGCGGCCGGTGCGCCTGCCCGTGGCCCGCGCCGATCTGGCCGCCGCCCTCGACGCGCTGCTCGGCAATGTCTTCCGGCACACCGCCGAGGGCACCGCCTTCGCGGTCGACGTGCACAACGCGGAGGACGCGGTGATCGTGCTGATCTCCGACGCCGGCCCCGGCATACCGGACCCCGAGGCGGCGATGGCCCGCGGCCGCGGCTCCGGCAGCGCGGGCTCGACCGGGCTCGGCCTGGACATAGTGCGCCGCCTCGCCGAGTCCACCGGCGGTGACGTGCGCATCGGCTCCTCGGTGCTGGGTGGGACCGAGGTGCGGATCTGGTTCCAGCTCGACGGACGCAAGCCGGCCGGCCGGGGGCACCGGAGCGGCGTGCGCGGACGCCGGCGGATGGCGGGCGCCCGCTGACGCTCCGTTCGCACCGGACCACGGATTGGTCTCGACCTTTAACGGTCCCCGATCCCTTCCTTAAGCGCACCCTAAGGACTGCGACGGCCGTCCCCATAGGCCCGTTTGCCCGTTTCCGGCTCGCTAGCGTGCTGCCGCACCCCACCCCCCGTGAACAGCGAAGGCAGGCACGCGCATGAGCACGCACCGGCGCAGGATCAGTGGCAGGAACAAGGCGATCGGCTCCGTGGTGGCCGCGGCCGTGATCGGTGGCGGCGCCCTCCTGCTCACCGGTACGGCGAACGCGGCCGGGGTCAACGCCGCGTACACGAAGACGAGCGACTGGTCGACGGGCTACACCGCGCAGTACGTGGTCACCAACAACAGCGGCCAGACGGAGAAGACCTGGACGCTGGAGTTCGACCTGCCCGCGGGCGCGAAGCTCGGCTCCCTGTGGAACGGCGAATCCACCGTCAGCGGTCAGCACGTCACCGTGAAGCCCGCGAAGTGGGACACCGACGGCCTGGCCGTCGGCAAGTCGGTCACCGTCGGATTCGTGGTCAACGGCAAGGGCGACCCGACGGGCTGCCGGGTCGACGACGCGCGGTGTTCCGCGGACGACGGCGCCACCCCCGAGCCGAGCGGCCGCCCGACCCAGACCCAGACTCCGGTCCCCAGCGCGACCCCGAGCCAGAGCGCCACCCCCAGCCAGAGCGCGACCCCGACCCCCTCGCAGAGCACCGGCACCGGCACCACCGCCTCGGCCGGCTTCGCCCCCTACGTGGACACCTCCCTCTACCCGGCCTTCGACCTCCTCGCCGCGGCCGACGCGACCGGCGTGAAGAACTTCAACCTCGCCTTCGTCACCGACGGCGGCGGCTGCACCCCCAAGTGGGGCGGCGTCACCGACCTCACCGGCGCCGCGGTCGCCGCGCAGATAGGCTCCCTGCGTGCCAAGGGCGGCGACGTCCGGGTCTCCTTCGGCGGTGCCTCCGGCTCGGAGCTGGCCACCACCTGCTCCTCGGCGGACGCCCTGGCGGCGGCGTACGGCAAGGCCGTGGACGCCTTCAAGCTGACCAAGGTCGACTTCGACGTCGAGGGCGGCGCGCTGCCCAACACCGCGGCCAACACCCGCCGGGCCCAGGCCATCGCCAAGCTCCAGGCCCAGCACCCGAACCTGGACGTCTCCTTCACCCTGCCGGTGATGCCCGAGGGCCTGACCCAGGACGGCGTCAACCTCCTGTCCAACGCCAAGTCCAACGGCGTGCGGATCAACACCGTCAACATCATGGCGATGGACTACGGCCCCGCGTACAGCGGTGACATGGGCACTTACGCCGAGCAGGCCGCCACCGCCACCCAGGCCCAGGTCAAGAGCGTGCTGGGGCTGTCCGACCAGGCCGCCTGGAAGACGGTCGCGGTCACCCCGATGATCGGTGTCAACGACGTCTCCTCCGAGGTCTTCAAGGTCGACGACGCCACCCAGCTCGTGAACTTCGCCAAGTCCAAGGGCCTCGGCTGGCTCTCCATGTGGTCCGCGACCCGCGACAAGCAGTGCGACGGCGGCACCAAGCCCACCGCCGACGCCACCTGCAGCTCCATCACCCAGGACAGGTTCGCCTTCGCCAAGGCCTTCGGCGCCTTCAACTGAGCGGGCCGCAGCGGCTGCACCGGCCGCATCGGCACGGCGGTATGACGAGGGCGCGGCACCCCCTACCCGGGTGCCGCGCCCCCGCCGCCTCCGGTGTCACCGGACGGCGACCCGGACCGCCGGACGGTCTCTCAGGCCACCGGCTCCACCGCCGCCGGCAGCGCCCCTGCCCGGGCCACCTCGCCGTACCAGCGGGCGCTCGACTTCGGGGTGCGCTCCAGCGTCGAGTAGTCCACGTACACCGCGCCGAACCGCTTGTCGTAGCCGTACGCCCACTCGAAGTTGTCCAGCAGGGACCACAGGTAGTAGCCGCGGACGTCGGCGCCGTCGGCGATGGCCCGGCGGACCGCCGCCAGGTGGCCGTGCAGATAGGCGACGCGCTCGGGGTCGTGCACCCGGCCGTCGGCGTCGGGCTTGTCGTCGTAGGCCGCGCCGTTCTCCGTGATGTACAGCGGCAGGCCCGGCGCCTCGCGCGAGTACCGCATGATCAGCTCGTGCAGCCCTGTCGGGTCGACGGTCCAGCCCATCTCGGTGAGCTCGCCCGGCGTCTGGTGGAACAGCACGTCGTCGGCGGCCGGCCAGGGGGAGTGTTCGGCGGCGCCGTGACCGTCCGCACGCGGGCCCGCGGCCTTGCCGTCCGCCGCCGAGACCAGGGTCGGGGTGTAGTAGTTCAGGCCCAGCGCGTCCAGCGGCGACCTGATCGTACGGAGGTCCCCGTCCAGCACGTACGACCAGTCGGTGACCGACGCGGTCTCGGCGAACAGGGTCTCGGGGTAGGCGCCGTGCAGGACCGGGCCGTGGAAGACGCCGTTGGCCAGGTTGTCGATCCGGCGGGCCGCCGCCAGATCGGCCGGACTCTGGGAAAGCGAGCGCACCACCGAGGAGTTGAGGCTGAGCGCGATCTGGCCGCGGGCCGGCAGCACCGAGCGCAGGGCCGCCGCCCCCAGGCCGTGCGCCAGGTTGAGGTGGTGGGCCGCGCGCAGGGCGGCCGCCGGGTCGGTGCGCCCGGGGGCGTGCACGCCCGAGCCGTAGCCCAGGAAGGCGCTGCACCACGGCTCGTTGAGGGTGATCCACTGGTCCACCCGGTCGCCGAGCGCCTCGCCGACCAGCCGCGCGTACTCGGCGAACCGGTGGGCGGTGTCCCGCTCCGGCCAGCCGCCCGCGTCCTCCAGCTCCTGGGGCAGGTCCCAGTGGTAGAGGGTGATCGCCGGCTTGATGCCGCGCGCCAGCAGCTCGTCCACCAGACGGCGGTAGAAGTCCAGGCCCACCTGGACCGCCGGGCCCCGGCCGGTCGGCTGCACCCGGGACCAGGAGACGGAGAAGCGGTAGGCGGTCAGGCCCAGCTCCGCCATCAGCGCCACGTCCTCGCGGTAGCGGTGGTAGTGGTCGACGGCGACGTCACCCGTCTCACCGCCCGCCGTCCTGCCGGGGGTGTGGCTGAAGGTGTCCCAGATCGAAGGAGTTCGGCCGTCCTCCCGCACCGCACCCTCGATCTGGTACGCGGATGTCGCGGCGCCCCAGAGGAAGGCGGGCGGGAAGGTCGCGGGCGGCAAGGGCTCTGTCATGGAAGGACTCCCCGGATCGGCTGCGCCCCATTCTGCATGGGAGCGCTCCCATGCGGAAGCCCCCACCCTCCCCGGCACGTGTTCTCACAGCTCGCGGCCGGCCCGGCCCACGGCTCACGGCCGGCCCGTTCCAGAGCTCGCGGGCGGTTCCGGTTCACGGCTCGCCGCCGGTTCCGGTTCGAGACCCGCGACCGGTCCCGGTCGGCCGCTCGCGCGCGGCTGGAGTTCACCACACGCGGCAGAGCCGCGCGGTGCCGGTGGCGCTCAGGCCGATTCCCGCACGACCAGCCGGGTCGGCAGGACCACCTCGCGCCGGCCGGCCCTGCCCGCGATCTCGTCCAGCAGCAGGTCCGCCATGGCGCGTCCCATCTCCTCCATCGGCTGGCGGACGCTGGTCAGCGGAGGGTCGATGTGCCGCGCCACGATCGAGTCGTCGAAGCCGACGACGGCCACGGCGTCCGGGACCCGCCGGCCCGCGGCGCGCAGTTCGAGCACCGCCCCGGAGGCCATCACGTCGGAGGCCGCGAACACCGCGTCGAGTCCGGGGCGCCGCCGCAGCAGCTCGCGCATCGCCGCGCGCCCGCCCTCCTCGGTGAAGTCGCCCTGCTCGATCAGTTCCTCGTCCACCGCGACTCCCGCTGTCCGCAGCGCCTCGCGGTAGCCGTCGAGCCGGGTCCGGGCGGCGTCCATGTCCAGGGGACCGGTGATGGTGGCGATGCTGCGCCGCCCCCTGCCGAGCAGGTGCTGGACCGCGCTCCGGGCGCCGCCGTCGTTGTCCGCGCGGACATGGCCGAGCGGTTCCGGATCGCCGCGCCGCCCGGCCAGCACGGTGGGCACCGACAGCTCGTCCAGCAGATCCGGCAGGGTGTCGTCGCGGTGGACCGCCACCATCAGTACGCCGTCCACCCGTTGGGCGGTCAGGTACGAGGCCAGGCGCCGGTGTTTTCTCCCGTCGCGCGCCAGCACCAGCAGCAACTGCATGCCGGCCTGGGTGAGCCGGGCGGAGGCGCCCCGGATGATGCCCGAGAAGTACGGCTCCGCGAACAGCCGGCTCTCGGCTTCCGGAACGACCAGGGCCACGGCGTCGGTACGGCGCGTGGCCAGGGAGCGCGCGGCGCGGTTGGGGACGTAGCCGAGTTCGGCGATCGCCTTCTCCACCGCTGCCCGGGACCGGTCGCTCACCTTGGGGGAGCCGTTGAGCACCCGGGACACCGTGCCACGGCCGACACCGGCCCGAGCGGCCACGGCGTTCAGCGTCGGGCGCCGGACGCCGAGTGCTTCGGGCGGCTGGGCGTGGCTCATCGTTCACCTTCCGGTGTGCGGCAAGGGGTTGCCTCATTGTGTCCCAGCGCGTTCCGCGGCCGGCCGCCCCGTCCGGGCCGTCCGCCGGGCCGGCGCGAAGATCATCCCTGTGACCAGCGAAGATCCATCGGGTGACGTGGGGAGGTCCAGGGCGGGACAGGGGATTTCGTGACACGTTCACGTGACGTCTGGGACACGCTCAGGCAACAACGCTGTTTTCAAGTCTTGACACCCGGCCCCCACAGCAAGGAGTCTTCCGGCATGCCGCGTGGGAGCGGTCCCACGGGAGGTTCCGGGGGACCGGCTCGCGCGGGTCAAAGCACTGATGACCTTTCCCTCTACCTCGCATGACACACCGTTGACCAGCGCCTTTGCACCGCACGTCGCGTGCTGTGAGCCGGCCGCTGCTCGAAATCGAGAGGGCAGGTCCGGACCGCCGACCCCTGGCGGTCTGCTTCCTGGGGTCCCGTTTTTCACCGGAACAAGGAGTAGTGGAATGCGCATCACCGGTACCGACGGCGGAGGCGGTCGCCGTCGCAGAGCGGCGGCCCTCGCCACCACGGTCCTGACGGCATCGGCCCTGCTGCTGACGGGCTGCAGCAGCGACGACGACTCGGGCACCTCGGCCGACGGATCGATCACGCTCACCGTGGCCGACTTCGGGCAGTTCGGCTACAAGGAGGCCGGCCTGTTCGCCCAATACCACAAGCTCCACCCGAAGATCACGGTGAAGGAAGAGGTCACCGCCAACGAGCAGGACTACTACCCCAAGCTCCTTCAGCAGCTGAACACGGGCAGCGGTCTGGGAGACGTCACCGGTATCGAGGTCGGCCGGATCAAGGAGGTCGTCGACACCCAGGCGGACAAGTTCGCCGACCTGAGCAAGTCGATCGACGTCAAGGACTGGGTCTCCTGGAAGGAGAACCAGGCCACCACGAAGGACGGCAAGGTCGTGGGCGCCGGCACCGACATCGGCCCGATGTCGCTGTGCTACCGCCGTGACCTGTTCGAGAAGGCGGGCCTGCCCACCGACCGCGAGGAGGTGGCCAAGGCGATAGCGGGCGGCTGGGAGGACTACCTGAAGCTCGGCGAGCAGTACAAGAAGAAGGCGCCGTCCGGCACCTACTTCATGGACTCCGCGAGCGCCATGTTCAACGCGGTCGTCAGCTCCTCGGACAAGCAGTACTACGACACCGACGGCAAGCCGGTCTACAAGGACAGCGCCTCGGTGCAGCAGGGCTGGGACCTCTCCGCCGAAGCCGCGTCCAAGAAGCTGACCCACGGTCTGCCGCAGTTCACCGACGCCTGGACGGCGGCCCTGCGCAAGGGCAGCGTGGCCACGGTGGCGTGCCCGGCCTGGATGGCCGGCCAGATCTCCACCAACTCCGGTGACGCCTACAAGGGCAAGTGGGACATCTCCCGCGCGCCCGGTTCCACGGCGGCCAACTGGGGCGGCTCCTTCCTGGCGGTCCCGCAGGGCGGCAAGCACGTCAAGGAGGCCACCGAGCTGGTCAAGTGGCTGACGGCGCCCGAGCAGCAGGCCGCCGTGTTCAAGGCGATCGGTGTCTTCCCGTCCAACAAGGGCGCCTACGAGCTGGCCGACGTGAAGAGCGCGAAGCTCCCGTACTTCAACAACGCCCCGATCGGCGAGATCTACGCGGACGAGGCCAAGTCCATCCCCGAGGCGGTGCTCGGCCCGAAGGACGCGGTGATCAAGGACACGATCTCCACGCAGATCAACAACATGGAGCAGCGGGGCACCAAGCCCGCCGACGCATGGAAGGCCGCGACCGAGACGATCGACAAGGCGATCGGCTGACGCGCGCCGGGGCGGGCCGGTCCCTCGGGCCGCCCGCCCCGCGCCCGCGCGTCCGGCCGGGTCCCACCGCGCCGGTGCCGTGACCGAGAGGGCCCACCGGTACACGGGCGGCGACGCGGCACCGCCGGCGCGACGGCGGCCGGCACCGGTGACGGATCCGGGCGCCGGCCCGGCCGTGGCACCGGCCCGGAAGCCGCGCCCGCGAGCCGCGCCCGGCGGACCCGGTCCGGCGGACCGGGCTCAGCGCATCGGATCCGGGACGCCGGGCTCTGGATGCCCGGCCGGGCGGCTCGGTACCGTACCGGCCGCCGTGGCGCGCGGGACGGGGGCCGGCGCGCGGTCCGGTGGACGCCGCGCCCGCCCCGTATCCGGCCGCAACCCTGCAGACAAGGACTCCTCCGTGGCAACAGCAACCCCGACCCGGGGCGCGTACAGCCCGCCGCCCGGCGGTTCCGGCGCCGTGTCGAACGGACCCGACCCCCGCACCTGGCGCAGCCGGCTGTGGCGCTTCGACGACCTGGCGTCGCCCTACGCCTACATCGCGCCCTTCTTCCTCATCTTCGGAGCCTTCGGGCTCTATCCGCTCCTCTACACCGGCTGGATCGCCCTGCACCGGGTCGAGATGACCAGCCTCGGCCAGTCCGAGTGGGTCGGCTGGGACAACTTCTCCCGGATCCTCCAGGACTCGGAGTTCTGGACCGCCGTCGCCAACACCTTCGTCATCGGCGTCATATCGACCGTTCCCCAGCTCCTCGTGGCGCTGGGCCTGGCCCACCTGCTCAACTACAAGCTGCGGGCCAGCACGTTCTGGCGGACGCTCATCCTCACCCCGTACGCCACCTCGGTGGCGACCGCGGCGCTGGTCTTCGCCCTGGTCTTCCGCGCGGACGGCGGCATCCTCAACTGGGTGCTGCACTTCGCCGGCATCGACAACATCGACTGGGGCAACGGCGAGTGGACGTCCAAGATCGCCATCTCGGTCATCGTGATCTGGCGCTGGACCGGCTACAACGCCCTGATCTATCTGGCGGCCATGCAGGCCGTGCCGACCGATCTGTACGAGGCCGCCTCGATCGACGGCGCGTCGCGCTGGCAGCAGTTCCGCAAGGTGACGATCCCCTCGCTGCGGCCGACGATCCTGTTCACCATCGTCATCTCGACCATCGGCTCCATGCAGCTGTTCGGCGAGCCGCTGCTGCTGCAGGGCGGAACGCTCGGGTCCATCGGCGGCAGCGAGCACCAGTACGAAACCCTCAGCATCTACCTCTTCAACTACGGCTGGAAGCTGGGGCACCTGGGTCCGGCCGCCGCCGTGGCCTGGGCGATGCTCGTCCTGCTGCTGCTGATCGCCCTGATCAACTGGATCGTCGGCCGGTTCGTGCGCAAGAGCGCGGCCTGACGGGAGCGACTTCGATGACCACGACCAGTCCCATCAAGACCGCGGCCGACCTCACCCCGGCCCGCCCGTCCGCCCCCGGCAGCGGTGGCCGCGCCCGCCTCAAGCTCGGCGCAGGCCAGCAGCTCAAGGGCGGCCCCTTCACCTACGTGGCCCTCGTCATCGTCGGCCTCGGATCGATCTTCCCGCTGTACTGGACCCTGGTGGCCGCCTCGCACGACCAGCAGCGGGTCCTGGACAGCCCGCCGCCGCTGCTGCCCGGCGGCAGACTGTGGAGCAACCTCCAGGCCGCCTGGGAGCAGGCCAACCTCGGCAAGGCCATCGTCAACAGCGTCCTCGTGGCCGGCTGCATCACCGCGGCGACCCTGTTCTTCTGCACGCTGGCCGGCTACGCCTTCGCCAAGATGCGCTTTCGCGGCCGCGGCTTCCTGATGACCGCGGTCATCGCCACGCTGACCATCCCGCCGCAGCTCAGCGTCGTCCCGCTGTTCATGATGATGTCGGACATCGGGTGGGGCGGGAAACTGGAGTCGGTGATCTTCCCGACCCTCGTCGGCGCCTTCGGCGTCTTCTTCATGCGCCAGTACCTGCTGGAGGCCCTGCCCTACGAGCTGATCGAGGCCGCCAAGGTGGACGGCGCGACCAACTTCCGCATCGTGTGGAGCGTGGTCCTGCCCGTGGCCCGGCCCGCCATGATGGTGCTCGGGATGCTCACCTTCGTGCAGGCGTGGAACGACTTCTTCTGGCCCTTCCTCGCCCTGAACCAGCAGAACCCCACCATCCAGGTCGCGCTCGGCCAGCTCAGCGCCTCCTACACCCCCGACCAGAGCATCGTCATGGCCGGCGCGCTGATCAGCACACTTCCGCTGCTGCTGGTCTTCGTGATCTTCGGCAAGCAGATCGTCGGGGGCATCATGTCGGGCGCCGTCAAGGGCTGACGGCACAGCCGTCCCGGGCAGCAGACCGACCTTTCCACACGCCACTTTGGGAGCGCTCTCACCATGACCGCTGTACGACCCGAGCCGACGACCCGGCCGGCCGCGGACCTCTCCTTCCCGCCCGGTTTCGTCTGGGGCGCGGCCACCGCCGCCTACCAGGTCGAGGGCGCGGCCGCCGAGGACGGACGCACGCCCTCCATCTGGGACACCTTCAGCCACACGCCCGGCAGGGTGCGCAACGGCGACACCGGCGACATCGCCGCCGACCACTACCACCGGTACCGCGACGACGTGGCGCTGATGAAGGACCTCGGCCTGCAGGCGTACCGGTTCTCCGTCTCCTGGTCCCGGGTGCAGCCCACCGGGCGGGGGCCCGCCGTCGAACGCGGCCTGGACTTCTACCGCCGACTCACCGACGAACTGCTCGAGGCCGGCATCACCCCCGTCGCCACCCTCTACCACTGGGACCTGCCCCAGGAGCTCGAGGACGCGGGCGGCTGGCCGCAGCGGGACACCGCTCAGCGCTTCGCCGAGTACGCCGAGACGGTGGGCCGGGCCCTGGGGGACCGCGTCGGGGTGTGGACCACGCTCAACGAACCGTGGTGCTCGGCCTTCCTCGGCTACGGCTCCGGCGTGCACGCGCCCGGCCGCACCGACCCGGCCGCCACCCTGCGCGCCGCCCACCACCTCAACCTCGCGCACGGCCGGGCGGTCGGGGCGCTGCGCTCCGTTCTGCCCAGCACCGCGCAGCTCTCCATCACCCTCAACCTGCACCAGGTGCGCCCGCTCACCGACGCCCCCGGCGACGTGGAGGCGGCCCGCCGCATCGACGCGGTCGGCAACCGGATCTTCACCGGCCCGATCCTCGACGGTGCCTACCCGCAGGACCTGCTCGCGGACACCGCGCGCATCGTCGACTGGGACGAGCTGGTGCGCGGCGACGACCTCGCCGAGATCTCCCGCCCGATCGACGTGCTCGGCGTCAACTACTACTCGCCGACCGTGGTCTCCCGGCCCGCCGACGGCGCCGGCGCCACCAAGAACGACGGTCACGGGGCCAGCGACCACTCGCCGTGGACCGGCTCCGAGGACGTCTCCTTCCACCTCGCCAACGACGAGCTGACGGCGATGAACTGGGCCATCGACGCGGACGGCCTGCACACCCTGCTGGCCGGCACGGCGGCGGCGCACCCCGGACTGCCGCTGATGGTCACCGAGAACGGCGCCGCCTTCGACGACTACGTCTCGCCCGAGGGGAAGGTGAACGACCCGCAGCGGATCGCCTATCTCCGCGGCCACCTGGACGCGGTCCGGCGCGCCATCGCCGACGGCGTCGACGTCCGGGGCTACTTCCTGTGGTCGCTGCTGGACAACTTCGAGTGGTCCTACGGCTACTCGAAGCGGTTCGGCGCCGTCTACGTCGACTACGGCACCCAGCGCCGTATCCCGAAGGCCAGCGCCCACTGGTACGCCGATGTGATCCGCCGCAACGCGCTGCCGGACGCCGACCCGCGGCTCTGACGTCCGCCCCGCGGCCCGGCCGGGAGGTGCCGCCGCCACGGTGGCGGCACCTCCCGGCGTCGTGTGCCGGGGGCCCGGCTCCGCGGACGCGGCGGGCGCGGGATGATGAGAGCGGGTGCTGTGGGATCTCGGTTACATTCCTGGCCGGACGGTAGCGGACAATCCCCCGGCCGGTCGGTTGTGAGCGGGAGGCGGAGACCATGCCAGTCAACGGAGAGCGGAGCCGGAGCAGTCGGCGGCCGACGCTGGAAGAGGTCGCCGCACGTGCCGGTGTCGGCAGAGGCACGGTCTCGCGGGTGATCAACGGCTCGCCCCGGGTGAGCGAGGCCACCCGCGCCGCCGTGGAGGCGGCCGTCGCGGAACTCGGCTACGTGCCCAACACCGCGGCGCGGGCCCTCGCGGCCAACCGCACCGACGCCATCGCGCTGGTGGTGCCGGAGCCGGAGACCCGCTTCTTCTCGGAGCCCTACTTCTCCGACATGCTGCGCGGTGTCGGATCCGAACTCTCCGACAGCGAGATGCAGTTGCTGCTCATCTTCGCGGGCAGCGACCGTGAGCGGCAGCGGCTGGCGCAGTACCTGGCCGCCCATCGCGTCGACGGCGTCCTGCTGGTCTCGGTGCACGCCGACGACCCCCTGCCGGACATGCTGTCCCAGCTGGAGATCCCCGCGGTGATCAGCGGCCCCCGCTCGGCCGCCGAGACGCTGACCTCGGTGGACTCGGACAACTACGGGGGTGCCCGCTCCGCGGTGGAGCACCTGATGTCCCGGGGCCGTCGCCGGATCGCCCACATCACCGGGCGCCTCGACGTCTACGGCGCCCAGCGCCGTGTCGACGGCTACCGCGACGCCCTGCGCGACGCGGGCCTGCCCGTGGACGAGGGACTGATCGAACCCGGCGACTTCACCGACGAGGGCGGCCGGCGGGCCATGACGACCCTGCTCGGACGCCACCCGGACCTGGACGCGGTCTTCGCGGGGTCCGACGTCATGGCCGCGGGCGCCCGGCAGGTGCTGCGCGAGGCGGGCCGCAGCGTCCCCGGCGACGTGGCCCTGGTCGGCTACGACGACTCGGCCATCGCCCGGCACATGGACCCGCCGCTGACCAGCGTCCGCCAGCCGATCGAGGAGATGGGCCGCGCCATGATCGACCTGCTCCTCACCGAGATCGCCGACCGCCGCCCGGCCCTCGCCCGCGACCCGCAACGCCGCCACGCGGTACTGCCCACGGAACTGGTGGGCCGGGCGTCGTCGTGACGGTCCTCCCGGGCGGGTGACGCCTGTCACCCGCCGCGGGGAGGCGGGCGCAAAAACGAATCAGCCGGTGACCTCGTCCTTCGACGGAGTCACCGGCTGATTACTCAGGGTGAGTGACGGGACTTGAACCCGCGGCCACCTGGACCACAACCAGGTGCTCTACCAACTGAGCTACACCCACCACGACCGGAGTTCGAGGAGTGCTTTCCCCGACCGGCCGAGAAGAAGTCTACAGGGTCCGAAGGGATGCTCGCGCACGGGTTTTCGCGCGCGTCCCGAGCGGACCCCGGCGGCCGTCCGCGAGGTCCTACCGCGCGGGCAGGACGTGCTTGGCGGCGATCGCCCTGGCGGTGTCGGAGTCCGGGCCGGGCTGCGGGACGAAGACGGCCTCGCGGTAGTAGCGCAGTTCGGCGATCGACTCGCGGATGTCGGCGAGGGCGCGGTGGTTGCCGTTCTTCTCCGGGCTGTTGAAGTAGGCCCGGGGATACCAGCGGCGGGCCAGCTCCTTGATCGAGGAGACGTCGACGATGCGGTAGTGGAGGTAGTCCTCCAGGGTCGGCATGTCGCGCAGCAGGAAGCCGCGGTCGGTGCCGACGGAGTTGCCGCACAGCGGGGCCTTGCCGGGTTCCTTGACGTGCTCGCGGACGTAGGCGAGGACCTGCGCCTCGGCGTCGGCCAGCGTGGTGCCGCCGGCCAGTTCCTCCAGCAGCCCGGACGCGGTGTGCATCTCACGCACCACCTCCGGCATCGTCTCCAGTGCCGAGTCCGGCGGGCGGATGACGATGTCCACCCCTTCGCCGAGCACGTTCAGCTCGGAGTCGGTGACGAGGGCGGCCACCTCGATGAGCGCGTCGTCGGACAGCGAGAGGCCGGTCATCTCGCAGTCGATCCACACCATGCGATCGTTCATGTGTCTCACCTTACGGCGCGCTGCCCCGGGCCGGACCGGGCATGCGGCGACCTGTCGGTGTGCACACAGAAGGACGACAGCCGAAGAGGGGCGGAGCCGTGCCCCGCCCCTCCCTTCCCGCTCCTCGCTCAGCTCCCGCTGCGCGGCCCCGGCAGCAGGCTCACCGCGCCCGCCGCCTGCCGGCGGCTCTGCATCGGCACCCCGCTCTCGCGGTCCGGGTGCAGCACCGGCGGCGCGTGGCCGACCGGCCCGGGGCCGCCGAGGCCCGGTCCGCCCGGTCCGGGCTGCACCGGGATCTCCGCCTCACCCGGCCGCTCGCCCTGCGGCCGGCGCGCCCGGTAGGCCGCGCGGTAGGCGGCCGGGGACGAGCCGAGCTGGCGGCGGAAGTGCCCGCGCAGCGCGACCGGGGAGCGGAAGCCGCAACGGCCCGCCACCTCGTCCACGGAGTAGTCCGACGTCTCCAGCAGCCGCTGCGCCTGGAGCACCCGCTGGGTGATCAGCCACTGCAGCGGCGCGCTGCCGGTGAGCGAGCGGAACCGGCGGTCGAACGTACGGCGGCTCATGTAGGCGCGTGCCGCCAGGGTCTCCACGTCGAACTGCTCGTGGAGGTGTTCCAGCGCCCAGGCGACGACCTCGGCGAGCGGGTCGGCGCCGATCTCCTCGGGTAAAGACCTGTCGAGATAGCGCTCCTGGCCGCCCGACCGGCGCGGCGGAACCACCAGACGCCGGGCGAGCGCGCCGGCCGCCTCGTTGCCGTGGTCCGTCCGCACGATGTGGAGACAGAGATCGATCCCGGCCGCCGTACCCGCCGACGTCAGGACGTCGCCGTCGTCGACGAACAGCTCTCTCGGATCCACGTGCACCGACGGATAGCGCTTGGCCAGCGTCGGCGCGTACATCCAGTGGGTGGTCGCCGGGCGGCCGTCCAGCAGGCCGGCCGCCGCGAGGACGAACGCGCCCGTGCACAGCCCGACGATGCGGGCGCCCTCCTCGTGGGCCCGGCGCAGCGCGTCGAGCGCGTCCTCCGGTGGCGGCGAGGTGATCGAGCGCCAGGCCGGTACGACGACCGTCCCGGCGCGTGAGATCGCCTCGAGCCCATGTGGCGCGGTGAGTTCCAGGCCCCCTGTGGTCCGCAGCGGGCCCTCCTCGCCGGCGGACACCAGCAGCCGGTAGCGCGGTACTCCGGCGTCCTGGCGGTCGATTCCGAACACCGAAAGAGGTATGGAACTCTCGAAGATGGGGCCGCCGCTGAAAAGCAGCACCGCGACGATCTCCTTGCGGCGGCGCCCGGACAGTTTCCGGGCCGCGGCTTCCGGCGTGGCAGTGGAGTCGTGGCTCATCCTGCTAAGCCCCCCTCGGTGGTCGCGGCTCCTCGGTTGTGTCGCTCCTGCACGTTTCCCCTCGGTCCTGCACGAGTCCCCCGCCGTAAGACATCAAGATCGAATCTACTGGCTACCGCGGTCTGACGGTGGCCAGTTCGACACGCCGGACATTGTCGACATGACAACTTGGCGTGAAGCATTCGATCACGAAGCGTTGCACTCGTGGGGCGCGCAGGGAAGTGCGCCTTGTCGCAGTGGCCAAACCGCGTAGGGTGCGGAGGCCGGCCCGGACCCTTTCCGTGCAGGTGGAACGGGGGTTGGGGGGTGGTCGGGACCCCTCCTGGGCGCCATCCGGAAGTTGGCCGAAAAGAAGCGCTCGAGGGTACGGAAACCGGTCAGTCGACCGGTGTCTCTGCTCGCGTGTGACGACCGCCTCTTTGCTCGGCGCAACGTTCGGACCGCCGCAGCAGCACCCGGCAGGCGGCCGTGACGGCGCCGAGTCCGAAGGCGGTGCCGGCCGCGCCGGCGAGCGAGGTGCCGTACCAGACGAGGACCACGGGAACGAGGACACAGCTGAACGCCGCCCAGCGGATCACCTCGCTCGTGGTGTCCGGGGCGGGACGAGGGTCGGTGGAGGATCTCGGTACGGGCAACTCGTACTCCCTGTGGCGTTGGCTCGGGGAGATCAACGCCCGTTCGATCCGTCGGTCACCGAACGCTGCTCCGTTCATGCTGTGCAAACCGCCTGTACGAGGCAGCAACCATTGCGTTACGGGCGCCGCTCGTGCATGCTCCGTGGAACCCCCACGGACATTCGGGGGCCCCGCTTACGGAGCGTGCGCGGGAAATGGGCAGAGGAGGCGTGCCGCCGTACCCTTGGGGGTATGGGGTTGGGAAGACGAATCCCGGACACTGCTCCGCCGCTCGATGTCACTCCCACCCACACAAGGATCACAACGCCGAGACAGTCATGGCCGGTCACGAATTCTTCGAACCCGCGGACCGCAAGCGGCCCGTCGCCGATCCCACGGCGGCCGATCCCCTGGCGGCGCCAGAGTCGCGCCCGTCCTGCGACCCCGCCTTCCTGCACGGCGTGGTCGTCGGCTTCGACGGCTCGACCTCCAGCGAGCGCGCCCTCGCCTACGCGGTCGGCATGGCCCACCGCTCCGGCTCGGGACTGATCATCGTCCATGTGGCCAACCGGCTGCCCACCACCGTGTGGGCCGGGTGCGAGCCGCCCGTCTTCGTCGACGTGCCGGACCACCGCACCGAGGTGCTCGGTCTCGAACTGGCCTGCGCGGACTATCTGGCCGAGGTGCCCTGGATCCTGGTCGAGCGCGGCGGTGACATCTGCCACGAACTCGAAGAGGTGGGGCGGGAGTACGAGGCCGACGCGATCGTGGTCGGCACCACCCACGGCATCGTGGGCCGCATCTTCGGCTCCGTGGCCGGGCGGCTCGCCAAGCGGGCGCAGCGGCCGGTCATCGTCATCCCCTGAGGCCCGCTCCTCGCCGACGGTCCGTCAACTCCCTTTATGCAACCGGAAACTACTCGCGCGTAGAGGTGTTTGTGCCCTTGTGAAGGGCATATACGGGTCATCGCACCGAGGTGTGCCGCGAGCCGGCGGGTGACGGCCGCCGGCTGATCGCAGCGGCACGAGAACGGACCCCCGCGTACGAGGTGGCAACGCGGGGGTCCGTTCTTCGCGCCGTCGGGCGGAGGGAGTCGCTACTCCACCGTGACGGACTTCGCCAGGTTCCTCGGCTTGTCGATGTCCCGGCCCAGGGCCTTCGCCGTGTGGTAGGCGAGGAGCTGGAGCGGGATGCCCAGGAGGATCGGGTCCAGCTCGTCCTCGTTCTTCGGGACCACGATGGTCCGGTCGGCCTTCTCCTGCTCCTGGTGCGCCACCGCGAGGATCTTGCCGCTGCGGGCCTTGATCTCCTCCAGGGCCGCGCGGTTCTTCTCCAGCAGGTCGTCGTCGGGGACGATCGCGACCGTCGGCAGGGCCGGCTCGATCAGGGCCAGCGGGCCGTGCTTCAGCTCGGAGGCGGGGTAGGCCTCGGCGTGGATGTAGGAGACCTCCTTGAGCTTCAGGGAGGCCTCGCGGGCCACCGGGTAGCCCCGGACACGGCCGATGAAGAGCATGGAGCGGGCATCGGCGTAGCTCTCCGCGAGCTGCCTGATGTCCTCCTCCTGCTTGAGGATCTCGGTGATCTGCTCCGGCAGCCTGCGCAGGCCCTCGATGATCCGCTTGCCGTCGCGCACCGAGAGGTCGCGGGTGCGGCCGAGGTGCAGGGCGAGCAGAGCGAAGGCGACCGTGGTGTTGGTGAAGCACTTCGTCGAGACGACGCAGACCTCGGGACCGGCGTGCACATAGATGCCGCCGTCGGCCTCGCGGGCGATCGCGGAACCCACCACGTTGACCACGCCGAGCACCCGGGCGCCCTTGCGCTTCAGCTCCTGCACGGCGGCGAGCACGTCGTACGTCTCACCGGACTGGGAGACCGCCACGTACAGCGTGTCGGGGTCCACGACCGCGTTGCGGTAGCGGAACTCGGAGGCCGGCTCGGCGTCGGCGGGGATGCGGGCCAGCTCCTCGATCATCTGGGCGCCGATCATGCCCGCGTGGTACGAGGTGCCGCAGCCGAGGATCTTCACGCGGCGGATCCGGCGCGCCTCGCGGGCGTCCAGGTTGAGGCCGCCCAGGTGCACGGTGGAGAACCGCTCGTCGATGCGGCCGCGCAGCACCCGGTCCACGGCGTCGGCCTGCTCGTGGATCTCCTTGTGCATGTACGTGTCGTGGCCGCCCATGTCGTACGACGCCGCCTCCCACTCCACGGTGGTCGGCTCGGCGCTGGTGCGGGTGCCCTCGGTGGTGTAGGTGCGGAAGTCGTCGGCCTTGAGGGTGGCCATCTCGCCGTCGTCCAGCGTGACGATCTGCCGGGTGTGGGCGACCAGGGCGGCGATGTCCGATGCGACGAACATCTCCTTCTCGCCGATGCCGAGGACCACCGGGGAGCCGTTGCGGGCCACCACGATGCGGTCGTTGAAGTCGGCGTGCATCACCGCGATGCCGTACGTGCCCTCGACCAGCCGGAGGGTCTCGCGGACCTTGTCCTCCAGCTTCTCGGCCGTGGAGCGGGCGATGAGGTGGGTGAGGACCTCGGTGTCGGTCTCGGAGAGGAACTCGACGCCGTCGGCCTCCAGCTTGCGGCGCAGGTCGGCGGCGTTGTCGATGATGCCGTTGTGCACGACGGCGACCTTGCTGTCGGCCGACATGTGCGGGTGGGCGTTCACGTCGGAGGGGGCACCGTGGGTGGCCCAGCGGGTGTGGGCGATACCGGTGGTGCCCTTGAAGCGTGCCGGGACCTTGGCCTCCAGGTCGCGCACCCGGCCCTTGGCCTTGACCATCCGCAGGCCGGCCGTCTTCGGGGACGTGACGACGATGCCCGCCGAGTCGTAGCCGCGGTACTCCAGGCGCTGCAGCCCCTCCAGGAGCAGCGGAGCCACGTCACGCCTGCCGATGTATCCGACAATTCCGCACATGTATAGGTATCTCTCAGTCTGGCGTCTCAGCCGTAGACCATGCGGCGCAGCTGCCTGAGCGTCAGCTCCGGCGGCGCCACCGCCCGGTATTTCAGGTCCGCCTCGATCCGGTCGAAGATCGCCGTGTTCGTCAGGCCCTGGGCCTGCAGCTCGCGGTGGCGGCGACGGACGTAGTCCTGCGTCGTCTCGTCGAAATAGGCGAGCACGTCCTGCACCACCCGCAGCGCCTCGCCCCTGCTCAGGGGCGTGGATCGCGTCAGGTGATCGACAAGTTCCTCGTGCACCCGGTAGATCCTGGGGTAAGAGCGCGAGTTTCGCAAGAATCCTGCCCGATTCCGGGCAGAGGGCTGTTGGAAGTCTTATGGCGCTCTGTTTGCGGGCTGTCCACCCTGTGTCCCGCGCCGCGTTGCCCGGCCGGACGAGTTTCAGACGTCATGGACATTCCTCGTATGGGAGTACCCGAGAAGCTGGCCGCGCGCATGAGCATGGCCGAGCGGCACGAGTATCTGCGCGCCAGGTTCTCGCGGCGCACGATGATCAGGGGCGGTGCCGTCACCCTGGGCGCCGTCACCGGCGGCGCGTTCGTGTCGGGCGCCAGTGCCCGGGCCACGGTCGCCACGCCGCGCACCGCGCCCGCGGCCGAGCGGGTCGACGGCTCCCTGGTCGCTCCCTTCGGCCGCCACCTCGCCTGGGGCAACGACCCCCGGACCGGGATCAGCGTCTCCTGGCAGGTCCCCGTCGCGGTGGAGAAGCCCTTCATCCGCGTCGGCGCCCACCCCTGGGACCTCTCCCGCCGGATCGGCGCCGAGGTCCGCAGCCTGCACACCCCGGCCGGTGTCGGTGCGAGCGGCGACCACACCCAGTACTACCTGCACGCCAAGCTCACCCACCTGCGCCCCGGCCGGACCTATTACTACGGCGTCGGACACGAGGGCTTCGACCCGGCCGAGCCCCACCTGCTGGGCACCCTGGGCACCTTCACCACCGCCCCCGCCCACAAGGCGCCCTTCACCTTCACCGCCTTCGGTGACGAGGGTGTCGGCTATCACGGCCTGGCCAACAACGCCCTGATCCTCGGCCAGAACCCGGCCTTCCACCTGCACGCCGGCGACATCGCCTACGGCGACCCGGCCGGCCAGGGCAGGACCAGTGACACCGGCTTCGACTCGCGCACCTGGGACCAGTTCCTGCACCAGACCGAGTCGGTCGCCAAACAGGTTCCCTGGATGCCCGCCTACGGCAACCACGACATGGAGGCCTGGTACTCGCCCAACGGCTACGGCGGCGAGGACGCCCGCTGGACCCTCCCCGACAACGGCCCGGACCGCGAGAACCTGCCCGGCGTCTACTCCTTCGTCTACGGCAACACCGCCGTCATCTCGCTCGACGCCAACGACATCTCCTTCGAAATCCCTGCGAACCTGGGCATCTCCGGTGGAACGCAGACATCTTGGCTGGAGGCGCGGCTCAAGCAGTACCGCGCCGCGCAGGACGTCGACTTCATCGTCGTCTTCTTCCACCACTGCGCCTACTGCACCTCCACCGCGCACGCCTCGGAGGGCGGTGTCCGCCAGGAGTGGGTGCCGCTGTTCGAGAAGTACACCGTGGATCTGGTCATCAACGGCCACAACCACCAGTACGAGCGCACCGACGTCATCAAGGCGGGCCAGGTCACCAGGAAGCTGCCGATCGGCGGCACCGCCCACCCCGAGACCGACGGCGTGGTCTACGTCACGGCCGGCGCGGCGGGCCGCGGTCTGTACGCGTTCTCCGCCCCGGACTCCTACGAGGGCCACGAGCACGAGGTCGACTCGGTCGCCTCCTTCGTCAACACGAAGGACGGCAAACGGAACGAGACGGTCACCTGGTCCCGGGTGCGCTACCTCGACTACTCCTTCCTGCGCGTGGACGTCACACCCGCGCCGAAGGGCCACCGGACCACGCTGACGGTGTCGGGCATCGCCGAGACCGGCAGGCGCATCGACCACTTCACGGTGGCCCGTAGGGCGAAGTAGGGGCCGGACGGCCGCACCGATGGCCCAACCGCCGTTCCTGCGGGGGATTTCCGCAGGGCGGGGATTGATTCACCGGATCTGCGGGAGAGTGGTCTTTACCACTCGTGAAGGGAGCGCATGTGAGACGGCACCACAGCACGACTCCCCGGCTGACCCGCGTCCTCGGGTCCCTGCTGCTCGTCGCGGCGGCGGGCGTGACCACCGTCGGCGCGGCCCCGGCGCCGACGGCGGCCGCGGCGCCCACCCCGCTGGCCCGGGTGGTCCCGGCGCCCGCCGAGACACAGCCCGGCGGGCGTCCGTACCGCGTCACCTGGGCCACCGGCGTCCGCGTGGACGGCTCGGACGAGGTCCGACGGATCGGTGAGTACCTCGCCGGCATCCTGCGACCGTCCACCGGCTACCGCGTGCCGGTCACCGAGACCGGCACCCGCGGCATCCGACTCCACCTGACCGGCGACCGGTTCGGCGCCGAGGGCTACCGGCTGACCAGCGGACCCACGGGCGTCACCATCACCGCGAGCGCCCCCGCCGGCCTCTTCCACGGCGTCCAGACCCTGCGCCAGCTCCTTCCGCCCTCCGTCGAGCGCAAGAGCCTCCAGCCCGGCCCGTGGCGGATCGCCGGCGGCACCGTCGAGGACCGCCCCCGCTACGCCTACCGCAGCGCCATGCTGGACGTCTCCCGGCACTTCTTCACCGTCGGTCAGGTCAAGCGCTACATCGACGAGCTGGCCCTGTACAAGATCAACACCCTCCATCTGCACCTCAGCGACGACCAGGGCTGGCGCATCGCCGTCGACTCCTGGCCCCGCCTGACCACCTACGGCGGCTCCACGCAGGTCGGCGGCGGCAAGGGCGGCTACTTCAGCAAGGCCGACTACCAGGACATCGTCCGCTACGCCGCCTCCCGCTACCTGGAGGTCGTGCCCGAGATCGACATGCCCGGCCACACCAACGCGGCCCTCGCCTCCTACGCGCAGCTCAACTGCGACGGCACCGCGCCCCCGCTCTACACTGGCACCCAGGTCGGCTTCAGCTCGCTGTGCGTCCCGAAGCAGGTGACGTACGACTTCGTGGACGACGTGATCCGCGAACTGGCCGCGATCACCCCGGGCCGCTATCTGCACATCGGCGGCGACGAGGCGCACTCCACCAGCCACGCCGACTACGTGAAGTTCATGAACCGCGTGCAGCCCGTCGTCGCCAAGTACGGCAAGACGGTCATCGGCTGGCACCAGCTCACCGGGGCCACCCCCGTCGACGGCGCCCTCGCCCAGTACTGGGGCGTGGAAGGCACCAGCGCCACGGAGAAGGCCCAGGTGGCCAAGGCCGCCCAGAACGGCACCGGCCTGATCCTGTCCCCGGCCGACCGGGTCTACCTCGACATGAAGTACACCGCGAGCACGCGGCTGGGCACCAAGTGGGCCGGCCTGGTGGAGGTGCGGCGCTCCTACGACTGGAACCCCGGGAGCTATCTGCCCGGCGCGCCGGCCTCGGCGGTCCGGGGGGTCGAGGCGCCACTGTGGTCGGAGACCCTCACCAAGTCCTCCGACATCGAGTACATGGCCTTCCCGCGCCTGCCCGGAGCGGCCGAGCTGGGCTGGTCCCCGGCGGCCACCCACGACTGGGACACCTACAAGGTCCGGCTCGCGGCCCAGGCCCCGCGCTGGGACGCCCTGGGGATGAGCTACTACAAGTCGCCCCAGGTCCCCTGGCCGGCGGGCTGAGCACAGCACGACGGGCACCCCGCGGGACCGTACCGCGGGGTGCCCGTCCGTCCGTCAGGACCTCAGAACCCCGCGACGGGGTTGTCCAGATGCCCCACGAGCTGCAGCGCGCCGGACGGATCGGCGAGGTCCACCATCTGCCGGTTGTCGCGCAGCTGGAGCCGGTTGAGGCAGGACAGCGCGAACCGGGGGGCGAACATGTCGTACCGCTCGAACCGGTCGGCCAGTTCGGGCACCGACCGCTGGTACTCGCGGGTGACCTCGGCGACCACCCGCCAGAAGCCGTCCTCCGTCAGGATCCCCTCGGTGGCGAGGTTCGCCGCGAGGAACCGGAAGAAACAGTCGAAGACGTCCGTGAAGACCGACAGCAGCTTCTGGTCCTCGGGCACCTCGACGCGGATCCGCCGCACCTCCGGCGGCAGCGCCGCGTCGGGGTCCATGACGACGATCTCCTCGGCGATGTCCTTGTAGATCGCGCGCTCCACCACCCCGTCCCGCAGGACGAGGATCACGTTCTCGCCGTGCGGCATGAAGGCCAGGTCGTACGCGTAGAAGCTGTGCAGCAGCGGGGTGAAGTAGGCCCGCAGGTAGTGCCGCAGCCACTCGGCGGGCGGGAGGCCGGAGCGCTCGACGAGCGCGCCCGCGAAGGAGGCGCCCGCGTCGTCGACGTGCAGCAGCGAGGCCATGGTGGCCAGTGACTCGCCCTCGCGCAGGGACGGCACCGGGCTCTCCCGCCACAGCGCGGCCAGCATCTTCCGGTAGGGCGAGTAGCGGTCGGTGGCGCGCTCGTACTCCAGGTGCCGGTAGCCGACGGCCGCCCGCTCCCGGATGACCGACAGGCCGGTGGACTTCAGCACGGGATCGTTCTCGATGAGCTTGGCGAGCCAGTCGTTGATCGCCGGGGTCGCCTCCATGTAGGCGGCCGAAAGACCGCGCATGAAACCCATGTTGAGGACGGACAGGGCCGTCTTCACATAGTGCCGGCGCGGGTCGGAGGTGTTGAAGAAGGTCCGTATGGACTGCTGGGCCAGGTACTCGTCGTCGCCCTCGCCGAGGCACACCAGATGGCGGCGGGCCACCTCGGCGGCGAAGGTGACACTGAGCTTGTTCCACCACTGCCAGGGGTGCACCGGGATGAGCAGGTACTCGGCGGGATCGAGGCCCTGGCCGGTGAGGGTGGCACGGAACCGCTCCAGGATCTCCTCGCCCAGCTCCGCCCGCAGGAACGACTCGTACTCGATGCCGGCCCCCGCGGTGAACGCGGCCCGCGAACGGTGCGCGGCCAGCCACACCAGCCGGACGGGGCTCGCGGTCTCCGGGGCGTACGCCAGGTACTCGTGGACGCCGAAGCCGAGCCGCCCGTTGTTGGCGACGAAGCAGGGGTGGCCCTCGGTCATCCCGGTCTCGATGTCCTGGAAGGAGCTTCGCGCGAGCTCCGCGGCGGTGACGCGGGGCTTGGTCAGCTTGTAGCAGGTGCCCGCGAGGGTGGAGGAGATCTCCTCCAGGTAGACCGGCAGGATCTCGTCGCTCAGTCCCAGGGCGTCCCGCATCTCGATGAAGAAGTCCAGCGCCGCGAGCGGGAGTTCGGCCCCGTCGCGGTGCCGGGTGATGGACTCGGCGTCGACCTGCCAGTGGTCCAGGGCGCGGCGGACGGCGGTGAACCGGTACCGGGTGAGCCCGTCGTCACTGCGGACGGCGTACCCGTCGCCGTCCTCCTCCGGGGTGAGCAGCCGTTCGTGGGCGAACTCCGCGAGCGCCTTGCGCAGCAGCAGCCGGTTGGCCCGCTCCCAGCGCTCGGGGGAGAGGTGGGCGACGGCGTCGGCGGGGCTCATGCGGACACCGCCTTCAGGAACCGCTCGCGTGTGCAGAAACTCAGCAGCGCCCGCTTCTCCGGCTTCTGGATCTCGCGCTCGGGCACGAACCCGACCGCCGCGTTCAGGGCGTGCACCGCCGTGTTGCCCACATCGGGCTCGACCACGACCCGCCGGGTCGCCGGGTCCTCGAAGAGGTGCGCCATCACGGCGGTGATGACGGCCCGGGTGAACCCGTGCACGGGGGTGTCGGTGGGGGCGACGAGGAAGTGCATGCCGACGTCGCCGGGCCGCGGCTCGTACAGCCCGACCAGCTCGCGGTGGGCCGGGTCGTACTTCTCCATCAGGAAGACGGGCTCCCCGTCGCACAGCCCGAGGAGGGCGTGGTGGTGCTCGTCGGCCGCGATCTCCATGTAGGCCCGCTCGACGTCCTGCAGTCTCGCGTCCTGCATCATCCAGAAGGCGGCCTTGGGATGGGTGACCCAGCCGTGCAGCAGCTCGGCGTCCCTCAGCGGGTCGAGCGGCCGGAGGGTGAACATCATGGTGTCGCTGGTCATACGGCGAACTCCTGGAAAGCGATGGTCTTCTCGACCGGGTAGTACTCCGTGCCGAGCAGCTCCCGGATGATGTACGCGTTCCGGTACGCGCCCATGCCCAGGTCCGGGCTGGTGATGCTGTGGGTGTGGACGCCGGCGTTCTGCAGGAAGACCCCGCGGCCGGTGACGTCGATGGCGTAGTTGCGGGCGACGTCGAAGCGGCCGTGGCCGTCGAAGTTCAGGCGCTCGCGCACCGGCTCCAGGAAGGCCGGCGGCCGGTAGTGGTAGCCGGTGGCCAGTATCAGGCCCTCGGAGCGGATCTCGAAGTCCTTGCCCTGCTCGTCCTGGTGGAAGCCGAGCGTGTACGCGCCGTCCTCGTGCCGGGCCTCGGTCAGCGTGGAGTTGGTGAGCAGCCGGGTGGGCACCGGGCGGTCGCCGCTCTCCACGTTCTTCTGGTAGAGCAGGTCGAAGATCGAATCGATCAGATCCGAGTTGATGCCCTTGAACAGGCCCTTCTGCTGCTTCTCCAGCCGGTAGCGGGTCTCCTCGGGCAGCGCCCGGAAGTAGTCGATGTAGTCCGGGGAGGTCATCTCCAGGGTCAGCTTGGTGTACTCCAGCGGGAAGAACCGCGGGGAGCGGGTGACCCAGTTCAGCTCGTAGCCGTGGACGTCGATCTCGGACAGCAGCTCGTGGTAGATCTCGGCGGCGCTCTGGCCGCTGCCGACGATCGTGAGGGACTTGCGGGCCCGCAGGTCGGCCTTGCGGTGCATGTACCGCGCGGTGTGGACGACGTCGTCGCCGAGGTCCCGGCAGGCCTCGGGGACGAACGGGACCGTGCCCGTGCCGAGGACCAGGTGCCGGGCGCGGAACGTCTCGCCGGCCGCGGTGCGGACGACGTACACCTCGTCCTCGTACGTCACCTCGGTGACCGTGGCGCCGAAGCGGACGCTGCTGAGCCTGCCGGCCGCCCAGCGGCAGTAGTCGTCGTACTCGACGCGCAGCGGGTAGAAGTTCTCGCGGATGTAGAACGGGTACAGCCTGCCCTTCTCCTTCAGGTAGTTGAGGAAGGAGTACGGGGAGGTGGGGTCGGCCAGGGTGACCAGGTCCGACATGAACGGGGTCTGCAGGTGGGCGCCGTCCAGGAACATGCCGGCGTGCCACTCGAAGCCGGGCTTGGAGTCCAGGAAAACGCCGTTCAGTTCGGCGATCGGCTCGGTCAGGCAGGCGAGGCCCAGGTTGAAGGGGCCGAGCCCGATCCCCACGAAGTCGTAAGGCTCGGTCGGGGCTTCAGGACGCGCGGTCAAGGGACTCTCCCAGGTACTGCTCGGCGTGGCCGGCGATCAGGTCCAGGACGGCGGCGATGTCGGCCGCCGTCGTCTCGGGGTTGAGCAGGGTGAACTTCAGGTAGTGGCGGCCGCCGACCTTGGTGCCCGCGACCACGGCGTCGCCGGAGGCGAACAGCGCCTTGCGGGCGTACAGGTTGGCGCGGTCGATCTCGGCCGGGTCGGTGACCGCCGCCGGGACGTAGCGGAAGACGAGGGTGGACAGAGTGGGCTCGACGACCACGTCGTAGCGGGGGTCGCCGGCGAGCAGCCGCCAGCCCTGCCGGGCCAGGTCGCAGACCTCGTCGAAGAGCTGCCCGATGCCGTCGGCGCCCATGGTGCGCAGCGTCAGCCACAGCTTGAGGGCGTCGAATCGGCGGGTGGTCTGCAGGGACTTGTCCACCTGGTTGGGGATGCGTTCCTGCACCATGCGGCGGGGGTTGAGGTACTCGGCGTGGTAGGTGGCGTGCCGCAGGGTGGCCGCGTCCCGGACCAGCAGCGCGGAGGAACTCACCGGCTGGAAGAAGGACTTGTGGTAGTCGACGGTCACCGAGTCGGCGCGCTCGATGCCGTCGATGCGGTCCCGGTGCTTCAGCGAGGCGAGCAGCCCGCAGCCGTAGGCGGCGTCCACGTGCATCCACACGCCGTACTGGGCGCAGAGTTCGGCGATCTCGGGCAGCGGGTCGATGGAGCCGAAGTCGGTGGTGCCGGCGGTGGCGACGACGGCCATGGGCACGAGGCCGTCCTGCGCGCAGCGCTCCAGCTCATGGGCGAGCGCCACGGTCTGCATCCGCTTGTCGTGGCCGACGGGGACGGTGACCACGGAGTCCGGGCCCAGGCCGAGCAGTTTCGCGGACTTCCGGACGCTGAAGTGACTGGCCTCGGAGGCGAAGACCCGCAGTTTCCCGAGGCTGTCGCTCTTCGCCTCCTCCCGGGCCAGCAGCAGCGCCTGGAGGTTGGACTGGGTGCCTCCGGAGGTGAACACGCCGTCGGCGTTGGGTCCGAGGCCGATGCGGGCGGCCGTCCAGTCCACGAGCCTGCGCTCGATGAGGGTGCCGCCGGCCGACTGGTCCCAGGTGTCGAGGGAGGAGTTGACGGCGGAGAGCACCGCCTCGCCGAGCACCGCCGGGATGACCACCGGGCAGTTGAGGTGGGCGAGGTAGCGGGGGTGGTGGAAGTACACGGCGTCGCGGAGGTAGACGTCCTCCAGCTCGTCCAGCACCGCGGTGGTGTCGCCGAGCGGCCGGTCGAGGTCGATCGCGTCGACGCGGGGGGCGAGGGCGTCGACGGTGACGCCGGTGAACGGACGGTCGGTGGTGGCGAGTTTGGCCGCCACCCGCTCTACTCCTTCGGTCACGGAGCGGCGGTAGTGCTCCGCTGTGAGGCCATTGAGCAGGTGCGAGCGCATGTGGGGGTCCTCCGGGGGGACTGTCCGTGCGGGATGGAAGGGGCGAAGATCCACGGCTTCAACTTAGGTTAGCCTAGCCTAAGTTGATGGGAGGAAGGTGCACCCCTGCAGTGACCGGGGTCACTGCAGGGGAAGTCGTTCGCTCTACTCCGAGGCGCGGAGCTGTTCCTCCGTCATGCCCTGCCGCCAGTAGCCGACGAAGGTGACGCGCCGTCGGTCGACACCGCGCTCGCCGACGAAGTGCCGGCGCAGCTCCCTGATCCGGCCGGACTCGCCCGCCATCCACACGTACGGAGCCTCGGTGGCGGGCAGTTCGGCGGCGCGCACGGCGTCGACGCCCGTCGGGGACCCCGCGTTCCGTACGAGCCAGGTGATCTCCGCGTCCGCGTCGGTCGCCACGTCCTGGATGTCACCTGCGTGCGGCACCTCCAGCCAGGCGCGGACGCGGGTGTCCACGGGAAGGGACTCGAGGATGGCGCAGGCGGCCGGTACGGCGGTCTCGTCGCCCCAGAGGAGGACGAGGTCGGTGCCGGCCGGCGGCCGGAACCGGATCGCCCGGTTGTCGGCGATCGCCGGGCCGAGCAGCAGTACACGGTCACCGGCGGCGGCCCGGGAGGCCCAGCGGGAGGCCGGCCCCGCGGGGGTGTGCAGGACGAAGTCGATGTCGATCTCGTCGGGATCGCGCCGCAGGGCTCGGAGTGTGTACGAGCGCATCACGGCCCGTACGTCGTCCGGCAGTTCACGCCAGCCCTGCCACCAGCCGTCGCCCAGTTCGAGGGGTACGGCGGGTTCGGCCTGCCCCGGGTGCGGCAGGAACAGCGACAGGGACTGGTCGCGCCCGTCGGAGTGGAAGGCGTGCAGATCGTCCCCCGCGAAGGTGACCCGGACCAGAGACGGCCCCAGCCGCCTCGTCCGTACGACCTGAAGGGAGAAGAAACGGAACGGGGCGGCCACGGCCGTCGTCATGGGGGGCTCCTGAGGTTGCCGTCCAGGAAAGGGGGTCTCAGCCGACCTTCTTGGCCTTCTCCAGTGCCTCGGCCAGGCCGGTGAGCAGCGGCACGCACTTGTCGTAGGAGAGGATCGGCTCGGGGGAGCGGGGGATGACCTGTCCCGCCTTGACCGCGGGCAGCTTCTTCCAGGTGGCCTTGGTGATGCCGGCCGGCTGGATGGCCGAGGTGCGGTCGTCCATCATGATGATGTCGGCCTTGTACTTGTCGACGTTCTCCCAGCTCAGCGACTCGTACCAGCCGCCGCCCTGCTTCTTGGCGCTCTCCGGGGGCTCGACGAAGTTCACGCCGAGGGCCTTGAAGTACTCCAGGTCGATGGAGAGGTTGGTGCCGGAGACGTAGAAGAGCTCGTCGCTCGCCGACCCCACCAGCACCTTGACGCCGGGCTTGGCCTTGGCGGCGGCGCGCAGCCGGGCCGAGGCGTCCTCGAACCGCTTCTTGGCGTCCGTCACGTTCGCGGCCTTCATGTCGGCGCCGAGCGACTCGGCCAGCTTCCACATGCGCTGCAGCGGCTGGGTGAGCTGACGGTCGTAGACGGAGACGCCGACGCTGGGCGCGAGCTGGGCGATCTTCTTCTTCGACTCGTCGGGGACGTACCAGAGGGTGCCGGCGTCGTCGAACATGGTGCTGACGAGCACGTCGGGGGCGAGGGCCGCGTACTTCTCGATGTTGAACTGGCCCCAGGTGTTGCCGAGGATCGTCACCTTGCTGATGTCCATGTCGCCGGCCTGGACGTCGGCCTTGCCCGCGGTGGTCTTCGTCGGGCCGAAGACGCCCTTGACCTGGATGCCGTAGTCGTACAGCGCGGCAGCGGCGCCGGTGAACGCGACGATGTTCGCGGGGACCTTGTCCAGCTTCACCGTCGTGCCGCGGTCGTCCGTGAAGCTCCAGGGGCCGGACTTGCCGCCCTTGGTCTGTCCGTCGGACCCCGCGTCCTCGCCCTTGTCGTCACCGCAGGCCGCGAGCGCGGCACCGAGTCCGAGGGCACCGCCCGCGGCGAGCAGGCCGCGACGGGAGAAGTGGGTGGAACGGGCATGGGGCATGGGTATGGCTGCTTTCGACCGGGGCGTGGCCGCCCGCCGGACAGTTCGAAGGTAGGTTAGCCTAACCTCAGTGAATGTCCAGGGGGCGGGGTCCGCCGCCGACACCCCGTCAGCAGCGCGAACGCGGGGCGGCGGACGGATGGGTCCGCCCGCCGCCCCGCGTATTCGGCGCAGGGGAACGCCTCAGCCGATCAGGCCCAACTCGCGGGCCACCAGCATCCGCTGCACCTCGCTCGTGCCCTCGCCGATCTCCAGGATCTTGGAGTCGCGCCACATCCGGGCGACCGGGTACTCGTTCATGAAGCCGTAGCCGCCGTGCACCTGCGTGGCGTCGCGGGCGTTGTCCACGGCGACGGTGGAGGAGTACAGCTTGGCCATCGCCGCCTCCTTCTTGAAGGGCTCGCCGGCCACCAGCCGGTAGGCGGCGTCCCGCCAGGCCAGCCGGGCCGTGTGGGCCTTCATCTCCATGTCGGCGATCTTGAACTGGATGGCCTGGTTGGCGCCGATCGGCCGGCCGAAGGCGTGGCGTTCCTTCGCGTACTTCACCGACTCGTCCACACAGCCCTGGGCCAGCCCGGTGGCGAGCGCCGCGATGGCGATACGGCCCTCGTCGAGGATGCGCAGGAACTGCGCGTAACCCCGGCCCTCCTCGCCGAGCAGGTTGGCGGCGGGCACCCGGACGTCCTGGAAGGACAGTTCACGGGTGTCGGAGGCGTTCCAGCCGACCTTGGAGTAGGGCGCGGCGACCGTGAAGCCGGGGGTGCCCGACGGGACGATGATGGCCGAGATCAGCGGCTTGCCGTCCGGCTTGCGGCCGGTGACCGCCGTGACCGTCACCAGACCGGTGATGTCGGTGCCCGAGTTGGTGATGAAGCACTTCGTGCCGTTGATCACCCACTCGTCGGTGTCCGGGTCCAGGCGGGCCGTGGTGCGGGTGGCACCGGCGTCGCTGCCCCCGTCCGGCTCGGTCAGGCCGAAGGCGCCCAGGATCTCGCCGGAGCAGAGGCGGGGGAGCCACTCGCGCTTCTGCTCCTCGGTGCCGAAGAGGTGGATCGGCATGGCGCCGAGCGAGACGCCGGCCTCCAGCGTGATGGCCACCGAGGAGTCGACCCGGGCCAGTTCCTCCAGGGCGATGCCGAGGGCCAGGTAGTCGCCGCCCATGCCGCCGTGCTCCTCCGGGAACGGCAGCCCGAACAGGCCCATGCGGCCCATCTCGCGGACGATCTCGTACGGGAACTCGTGCCGCTCGTAGAAGTCGCCGATCTTCGGCGCCACCACGTCGTGCGCGAACTCCTCCACCGTGCGGCGGAGTTCCTCCAGCTCGGGGCTGAGACGGTGGTCCATGCTGATCACTGATCCTTGTGGGAGAGAGCGCGGACGGTACGGGACGGACTCGGCCGGCCCAGCTGTTCGGCCATCCACACGCTGGTGGCGGTCAGACGGCCGAGGTCGACCCCGGTCTCGATGCCGAGGCCGTGCAGCATCCAGACGAGGTCTTCGGTGGCGAGGTTGCCGGTGGCGGACTTCGCGTACGGGCAGCCGCCGAGGCCGCCGGCGGACGCGTCGACCGTCGTCACGCCGTGCTCCAGGGCCGCGTAGGTGTTCGCGAGCGCCTGGCCGTAGGTGTCGTGGAAGTGCACGCCGATCACGTTCGTCGGCACGCCCTCCTCGTTCAGCAGGGCGAGCAGTTCCAGGACGTGGCCCGCAGTGGCGACGCCGATGGTGTCGCCGAGGCTCAGCTCGTCGCAGCCCATGTCGCGCAGTGCCTTGCAGACGCGGGCCACCTGGTGGAGCGGGACGGCTCCCTCCCAGGGGTCGCCGAAGCACATCGACACATAGCCCCGCACCTGCGCGCCGGCGTCCTTCGCCTGCCGCACCACCGGTTCGAACACGGCCAGCGACTCGTCCACGGTGCGGTTGAGGTTGGCCTTGGCGAAGGACTCCGTGGCGCTGGCGAACACCGCGATCCGGCGGGCGCCGAGCGCCAGGGCCCGGTCCAGGCCGCGCTGGTTCGGCACCAGCACCGGGAGTTCGACGTCGAGGTCCGAGACCAGCGGGAACAGCTGCTCGGCGTCGGCGAGCTGGGGCACCCACTTGGGGTGCACGAAGCTGGTCGCCTCGATCGTCGTCAGGCCCGCGTCGGCCAGACGGCGGATGAACTCCGCCTTCACCGCCGTCGGCACGGACGTCTTCTCGTTCTGCAGCCCGTCGCGCGCGCCGACCTCGTGGATCCGCACCCGCGCGGGCAGATCCTGGGCCGGTACGACCATGGGCAGTCCCTCGGCGCTCACTCCGTGTCCTCCTTGGGCGTGATGACGGCCAGCACCTGGTCCATGGCCACCGTCGAGCCCGGGGTCACGTCCAGCTCGGCGACCGTGCCCGCGTGCGGGGCGGAGACGACGTGCTCCATCTTCATCGCCTCGACCACCAGCAGGCTCTGCCCGGCCGCGACCTCGTCGCCGACGGCGACCTTCACCACCGTCACCGTGCCCGGCATGGGCGCGGTGAGCGAGTCGGCACCCGCGTGCGCCGACCGGGTCAGGGCGGCTTCCACCGGGTCGTGGTCGCGGACCTGCCAGGCGTCGCCGTCGCGGCCGATCCAGTCACCGGCCCGGCGGAAGGTGTGCCGGACACCGTCGAGGGTCACGGACACCCGGTCGCCGGTGACGGTGTGCGTGCCGCGCGGGGTGTACGCGACCGCTTCCTGCGCCCGCAGGTGGACGACGGGCCCCTTGGGCGTGCCGCCCAGACGCCAGCCGCTCGGCACCGAGAAGGGGTCGACCCAGCCGTCGCCGGCCGGCCGCAGCGCATCCAGCCGTACGGCCGCCGCCGCCTCGTACACCTCCTCCGGCACGTCCGTGGTGACCAGCTCGTCGACCACCCGCTCCACCAGACCGGTGTCCAGCTCGCCGGCCACCACAGCCGGGTGCGCCAGCAGCCGCCGCAGGAAGCCCGCGTTGGTCTGCACGCCCAGCGTGACGGTCTCGGCGAGCGCGGAGCGGAGCCTGCGCAGCGCCGTCTCCCGGTCGGGGCCGTAGGCGATCACCTTGGACAGCATCGGGTCGTAGAGGCTGCCCACCTCGGTGCCCTCGCTGAGCCCCGAGTCGGTGCGCACGCCGTCGCCCTGCGGCTCGTTCAGCAGCCGCACCGTGCCGCCCGAGGGCAGGAAGCCGCGCGCCGGGTCCTCGGCGCAGATGCGGGCCTCCACCGCGTGCCCGGTCAGCCGGACGTCCTCCTGCGCGAAGCCCAGCCGTTCCCCGGCCGCCACCCGCAGCTGCCACTCCACCAGGTCCAGCCCGGTGATGAGTTCCGTGACCGGGTGCTCCACCTGGAGACGGGTGTTCATCTCCATGAAGTAGTACGACGAGGGGTCGCCGCCCGGCACGATGAACTCCACCGTGCCCGCGCCCCGGTAACCGCAGCTGCGGGCCGCCTGCACGGCGGCCTCGCCCATCGCGGCCCGGGTGGCCTCGTCGAGGAGCACGCTCGGCGCCTCCTCGATGATCTTCTGGTGCCGCCGCTGCAGCGAGCACTCGCGCTCGCCGAGGTGGACGACGTTGCCGTGTCCGTCGGCCAGCACCTGGATCTCGATGTGCCGGGGACGGTCGACCCACCGCTCCACCAGCAGGGTGTCGTCGCCGAAGGAGGCGCGGGCCTCGCGGCGGGCGGCCGCGATCTCCTCCTCCAGCACGGCGATGTCCCGCACCAGCCGCATGCCCTTGCCGCCGCCGCCCGCCGAGGGCTTGAGCAGCACGGGCGTCCCGATCTCACGGGCGGCGCCGGCCAGTTCGGCGTCCGTGAGGCCGCTGCCGCTGGAGCCCGGCACGACCGGGACCCCGGCCGCCTTCACCGTCTCCTTGGCGCGGATCTTGTCGCCCATGAGCGCGATCGCGTCGGCGGGCGGGCCGATGAAGACCAGCCCCGCCTCCTCGCAGGCACGCGCGAAGCCGGCGTTCTCGGCCAGGAAGCCGTAGCCGGGGTGGACGGCCTGGGCGCCGGTGCGGGCGGCGGCCTCGAGCAGCCGCTCCACCGACAGATAGCTCTCGGCCGCGGGCGCCGGGCCGATCCGTACCGCCGTGTCGGCCTCCCGGACGTGCCGCGCGTCGGCGTCGGCGTCGGAGAAGACCGCCACCGAGCGGACGCCCAGCGAGCGCAGCGTACGGATGACGCGTACGGCGATCTCGCCCCGGTTGGCCACCAGCACTGTGTCGAACACGGTTCCCCTCCTCACATCCGGAAGACGCCGAACTGGGGGTCTCCCAGCGGCGCGTTGGCGCAGGCCGTCAGGGCGAGTCCCAGCACCTGACGGGTCTCCATCGGGTCGATCACGCCGTCGTCCCACAGGCGGGCGGTGGCGTAGTAGGCGTTGCCCTGGTTCTCGTACTGGGCGCGGATCGGGGCCTTGAAGGCCTCTTCCTCGTCGGCGGGCCACTCCTCGCCGCGCGCCTGCATCTGGTCCCGCTTGACCGTGGCGAGCACGGAGGCGGCCTGCTCGCCGCCCATGACGGAGATCTTGGCGTTGGGCCACATCCACAGGAAGCGGGGGGAGTAGGCCCGGCCGCACATCGAGTAGTTGCCGGCGCCGTACGAACCGCCGACGACGACGGTCAGCTTCGGCACGCGCGTGCAGGCCACCGCCGTGACCATCTTGGCGCCGTGCTTGGCGATGCCACCCGCCTCGTAGTCCCGGCCGACCATGAAGCCGGAGATGTTCTGGAGGAACACCAGCGGGATGCCGCGCTGGTCGCACAGCTCGATGAAGTGGGCGCCCTTCTGGGCGGACTCCGAGAACAGGATGCCGTTGTTGGCGACGATCCCGACCGGGTGGCCGTGGATCCGGGCGAAGCCGGTGATGAGGGTCTGCCCGAACTCGGCCTTGAACTCGGCGAACCGCGAGCCGTCGACCACACGCGCGATGATCTCGCGCACGTCGTAGGGGGTGCGGGAGTCCACGGGCACGGCGCCGTACAGCCCGGCCGGGTCCACCTTGGGCTCCACGGCCGGGGTGACCTCCCAGGGGAGGGACTGCCGGGCGGGCAGCGTGGCGACGATGTTCCGCACGATCCGCAGGGCGTGCGCGTCGTCCTCGGCGAGGTGGTCGGTGACCCCGGAGATCCGGGAGTGCACCTCGCCGCCGCCCAGCTCCTCGGCGGTCACGACCTCGCCGGTGGCCGCCTTCACCAGCGGCGGGCCGCCCAGGAAGATCGTCCCCTGGTTGCGGACGATGACGGCCTCGTCGCTCATCGCCGGTACGTAGGCCCCGCCGGCCGTGCACGAACCGAGGACGGCCGCGATCTGCGGGATGCCGGCCCCGGACATCCGCGCCTGGTTGTAGAAGATCCGCCCGAAGTGCTCACGGTCCGGGAACACCTCGTCCTGCATCGGCAGGAACGCCCCGCCGGAGTCGACCAGGTAGACGCAGGGCAGCCGGTTGTCCAGGGCCACCTCCTGCGCGCGCAGGTGCTTCTTCACCGTCATCGGGTAGTAGGTGCCGCCCTTGACGGTGGCGTCGTTCGCGACGATCACGCACTCGCGCCCGCTGACCCGGCCGATACCGGCGATCACGCCCGCGGCCGGTGCCTGCCCGTCGTACAGCCCGTCGGCGGCGAGGGGAGCCAGCTCCAGGAAGGGCGATCCCGGGTCGAGCAGCGTGTCCACCCGGTCCCGCGGCAGCAGCTTGCCGCGCGCGGTGTGCCGGGTCCGGGCCTTCTCGCCGCCGCCGAGAGCGGCGGCGGCCAGTTTGCCGCGCAGTTCCCCGACGAGTGCGAGATGAGCCTGTTCATTGGCCCGCCAGGCCTCCGACGCGGGATCGGCCGCGCTGTGAAGCTCCGGTGCCTCTTGCATCCTTGCGGTCCCCTCACCCAGTGGTGACTGTTAATGAGCGTTAACCATTTCCTTCAGGTTAACGACCGCTAACCTCGCTGTCTAGAATTACTGGCATGGTCACCAGAACCGACGCCCCCACCCGCCGCGAGCAGATCCTCAGGGAGGCTGCCCGGCTCTTCGCCGAGCGCGGCTTCCACGGCGTCGGGGTGGACGAGATAGGCGCCGCGGTCGGCATCAGCGGCCCCGGCCTGTACCGCCACTTCCCCGGCAAGGACGCGATGCTCGCGGAGCTGCTGGTCGGCATCAGCGGCCGGCTGCTGACCGGGGCCAAGCTCCGCCTGGCCGAGGCCGACGGGAGGACCGGGGCCCCGGAGGTCCTGGACTCGCTCATCGAGGGCCACATCGACTTCGCCCTCGACGACCGGCCCCTGATCACCCTGCACGACCGCGAGCTGGACCGGCTGCGCGACAGCGACCGCAAGCTGGTGCGGCAGCTCCAGCGGCAGTACGTGGAGCTGTGGGTGGAGGTGGTGCGCGAGGTCTACCCCGGGCTGACCGAGCCCAGCGCCCGCTCGGCGGTCCACTCGGTCTTCGGCCTGCTCAACTCCACCCCGCACCTCGGCCGCGCCGGCACCCTGCCGGGCCGCGCCGCCACGGCGGCCCTGCTGCACCGGATGGCCCGGGGGGCCTTCGGGGCGGCCGGAGTGGCCGAGGGCTGAGCCGCGAGGGCCGCTCCTGACCGCCGGGTGGCCAAGGTCACCCTGGACGACTGAACGTACCCGCCAGTATCTTGGACTCTGAGCAAGCGCTTAGACATGCCCGAAAGTCATGCCGAGGTACGTGGAGGTGGCGGCGTGCGCCGTACGGTGTTCAACGAGGATCACGAGGCGTTCCGGGAGACCCTTCGCGCCTTCATCGAGGCCGAGGTCGTCCCCGTCTACGACGAGTGGTTCGCCGCCGGCCAGGCGCCGCGCGACTTCTACTACAAGCTCGGCGAGCTGGGCATCTTCGGGATCAACGTGCCCGAGGAGTTCGGCGGCGCCGGTCTGGACAGCCACAAGTTCGAGGCCGTCCTCTACGAGGAGACCGCCCGCGCCGGCGTGCAGTTCGGCGGCTCCGGCGTGCACGTGCTGCTCGCCCTGCCGTACATCAAGATGCTGGCCTCGGACGAGCAGAAGAAGCGGTACCTGCCGAAGTTCGTCTCCGGCGAGGAGATGTGGGCCATCGCGATGACCGAGCCGGGCACCGGCTCCGACCTCGCGGGCATGAAGTCCACCGCCAAGCTCTCCGAGGACGGCACGCACTACGTCCTCAACGGCGCCAAGACCTTCATCACCGGCGGTGTGCACGCCGACAAGGTCATCGTCTGCGCCCGTACGGCCGCGCCGACCGCCGAGGACCGCCGCCACGGCATCTCCCTGTTCGCCGTGGACACCAAGTCCGAGGGCTACTCCATCGGCCGCAAGCTGGACAAGCTGGGCCTGCGCACCTCCGACACCGCCGAACTGGCCTTCGTCGACGTCAAGGTGCCGGTCGAGGACCTGCTCGGCGAGGAGAACAAGGGCTTCTACTACCTCGGCCACAACCTGGCCTCCGAGCGCTGGGGCATCGCCTTCGGCGCCTACGCCCAGGCCAAGGCCGCCGTCCGGTTCGCCAAGCAGTACGTGCAGGAGCGCACCGTCTTCGGCAAGCCGGTCGCCCACTTCCAGAACACCAAGTTCGAGCTGGCCGCCTGCCAGGCCGAGGTGGACGCCGCCGAGGCCGTCGCCGACCGCGCGACCGAGGCCCTGGACGCCGGTGAGCTGACCCCCGCCGAGGCAGCCTCCGCCAAGCTGTTCTGCACCGAGGTCGCGCACCGCGTCATCGACCGCTGCCTCCAGCTGCACGGCGGCTACGGCTACATGAACGAGTACCCGATCGCCCGCCTGTACGCGGACAACCGCGTCAACCGCATCTACGGCGGCACCAGCGAGATCATGAAGACGATCATCGCCAAGGACATGGGTCTGTAAGGTCCCCGCAATCACTGGCGGGTACAACCACCTTATGAGCCAGGCACTTCAGAACCTCCTCGATCTGCTCGACCTCGAGCAGATCGAGGAGGACATCTTCCGCGGCCGGTCCCGCTCCGCCGTCGTACCCCGCGTCTTCGGCGGGCAGGTCGCGGCGCAGGCGCTGGTCGCCGCCGGGCGTACGGTCCCCGGGGACCGGCAGGCCCACTCCCTGCACGCGTACTTCCTGCGCCCGGGCGACCCCGGCGCGCCGATCGTCTACAGCGTCGACCGCATCCGCGACGGCCGGTCCTTCACCACCCGCCGCGTGGTCGCCGTGCAGCACGGCAAGCCGATCTTCCATCTCTCGGCGTCCTTCCAGATGTACGAGGAGGGGCTCGACCACCAGACCGCCATGCCGGCCGCGCCCGACCCGGCCGAGCTGCCCACCTCGCAGGAGCGGATGCGCGGCTACGACCACCTCGCGCCCGAGGTCGTGGAACGCTTCCTCGAGGCCCGTCAGGCGATCGACCTGCGCTACGTGGACGAGCCGCCGTACGGCAGGTTCGGCGAGCCGCGCGAGCCGCACTCCCAGGTGTGGTTCCGCACCAACGGCAAGCTCGACGACGACCCGCTGCTGCACGTCGTACTCGCCACCTACGTCTCCGACATGACCCTCCTCGACTCCGTGCTGCTCGCGCACGGTCGCGGCGGCTGGGCCGTCGGGGACGTCGTCGGGGCGTCGCTGGACCACGCGATGTGGTTCCACCGGCCGTTCCGCGCCGACGAGTGGCTGCTGTACGACCAGGAGTCGCCGTCCGCGCACGGCGGCCGTGGCCTCGGCCAGGCCCGTATCTACACCCAGGACGGACGGCTGGCCATCTCGGTCATCCAGGAGGGCGTGGTCCGCGTCCCGCGCTGACCCCGTCCCGCCGGCGAGGCCCGCCCGCGCCCTCGCACCAAGGGGGCGCGGGCGGGCCTCGCCGCGCCGGGTCAGTCCCGCCGGACGAGTTCCGGATCGATGCGCCGCCCCACCAGCGGCAGCGTGCCCAGCGTCGCGACGACGACCACACCCAGGGCCGCGCACACCAGCACCGGGACCCCGGCGAAGTCCCAGAAGACCTCGCCGCCTCCGGTGATCAGATAACTGGACTCGGCGAGCTTGCCGGTGACCACGGCGAGCGTGAGACCGATGGCGAGCGGCAGCACGACCTGGACGCTCTGCACCGCGCGCAGCGTGCGGCGCCTGGCCCCGATCAGTGTGATGGCGGTGACCTGCGCCCGGCGTTCGACGGCCCGGTCGGTGACGGCGACCAGGAAGGCGGCGACACCGATCACCAGCCCCATGATCATGCCGAGGACCAGCAGCGTCTCGATGACGGCGATCTGCTGCAGGCTGTCGACGTTGACGCCGACCGGCTCCACGGACGCGGTCGGCGCGGCCGTTCCGATGCCGTCCAGGACGGCGCGGACGACGTGCGGGTCGGAGTCGCTGTTCAGGACCAGGAAGCCCGACTGCGGCCGGGCATGGGCCGGCAGCCGCGAGGGCGGGACGATCACGGACGCGTCGCCGACCGCCGAGGGGTCGTACGGGCGCACGACGGTGGCGGCGGACGGGAGTGTGAGGGACAGCGTGAGGTGCCGCTGCCCGTCCCGCAGCCGGAAAGGGAAGGAGGCGCCGGGCCGGATGTCCGGATCGGTGGAGCTGTTCGGATTCACGAGCCGCATGACCCGCCCCTCCTGGCATCCCTCGACACTCCGCACCAGCCGCGTCAGCTGGGCGCAGGTGGCGATCAGTGCGGTGGCCTGCGGCGGAAAGCCGGAGTCCGTCGGCTTGCTCCAGGACACCATCGTCCGGGCGTGTGCCCGTACTCCCGGCACCTCGGCGAGCCGCTCCTGCTGCTCCTCGGTGAGGGCCGTGAGCGGCACTGAGTAGTCCTGCACGGGATTGCTCGGCCTGCTCACCTGCTCGAATTCGATCAGCACACCCTGCGCCAGCGACGCCGCGAACACCAGCAGCACCAGGCCGGTCACGACGCGCATGGCGCTGCCGGGCTCGACCTCGTTGCGGCGCATGGCCAGATTGAGCGTCAGGGACTGGGTGGTGCCGGCCAGCTTGCGGGCGAGGAGGTACGACAGCCAGGGCAGAGCCAGTACGAGCCCCAGCCCGGTCAGCAGCACTCCGCCCACCAGGAGCAGGCCGAAGACACCGTTGCTCGTGGCGGGATGGTCGGTGAGGCCGGTCGCGCAGAAGCCCGTGACGATGCCGAGCCCGGTGACCAGCAACAGGCCGCCCCACTTCGAGGGAGGCTTCGGCACGGCCGTACGGCGCACCGCCAGCGGGCTGGCGGCGGCGCCGCGCGCGCTCGCCCGGCCGACGAACCAGGCGAGGGCCGGGCAGCCGACCAGGCAGACCACCGCGGTGGTCCAGGACAGGGCGCCGTCGGCCGGGTACCAGCGCAGCGCGGGCAGGCCGGAGCGGGACATCACCTGGTTGAGGAGCCAGTACTCGCCGAGCCCGAGCAGAACGCCGAGCAGCGCGGCGGCCACCGTCTCGGCGGCGTTGACGCGCTGGGTGCCTCTGCTGCTCAGGCCCAGCAGCCGCAGCGACGCGAGGCGCCTGGTGCGGCTGGCGGCGGAGAGCCGGGCGCACACCGAAAGGAAGACGGCGAGCGGAAGCAGGACCAGAGTGGCGAGGGCGAAGCGCAGGTTGGTCAGCGTGGAGGGTTCGACGACCGAGACCGGGGCGTAGGAGTAGCCGAAGGACTGCAGCGCCCCGGTGTCCGCGTCGTGGGCGATCTCCGCGCGGGTCGTGCCGACGTACGCGTACAGCTCGTCGGGGTCCGCGAGACCGGGAGCGCCGATCAGGCCCCTCTCCCGGCCCGGCAGCAGCCCCTTGATGCCGGGTTCGGAGTGCAGCAGGTCGTGCAGGCGGGGGGAGAGGTACAGCTCGCCGGGGGCCGGGAGCGCGTCGAGTCCGGGCGGCGGCTGCTGGTGCGCGCCGCCGCGGGCTACGAACACCCGGGTGAACGGCCTGGAGCCGTGTGGGTCGCGGCGCTCCAGGACGAGCGCCGAGCCCCCCTTCGCCTTGCTCACGGACGTCGTCTGCGGCTCACGGGCCGCGGCCCGTCCGTCGTGCGCGTCCAGGACGGCGGGGATCGTCAGCACCAGGGCCAGACAGCACACCCCGAGGGAACTGCCCGCCGCCATGAGGAAGAAGCGCAGGCGGTTGCCCCGTCCGGCGCCGAACAGCAGCCGTAGTCCGAGCAGGAACTCCCTCATGAGGCACCTCGCGGGGAGAGCACGCCGTCGGCCATCGTGTAGTGGCTGTCGGCCTGCGCCGCGACCTCCGGGTCGTGCGTCACCAGCACCACGGCGGTGCCCTGGGAGCGCGCCAGGTCGAGGAACTCCCGCAGAACGGCGGCGGCGTTGGCGCTGTCCAGCGACCCGGTGGGTTCGTCGGCGAAGACCACCGCCGGGCGGTGCACCAGGGCACGGGCCACCGCGACGCGCTGACTCTGACCGCCCGACACCTGCGAGGGCCGCCGCTCGCGCAGCTCACCCAGGCCGAGCCGTTCCAGGACCCGGCCGGCTTCCGCCAGGGCGGCCTTCTTGCGCTTCCCGGCCAGGCGCAGCGGCAGTGCCGTGTTCTCCTCGACGGTCAGCTCGGGCAGCAGCTCGCCGTACTGGAAGACGAAGCCGAAGCGCTCGCGGCGCAGCGAACTCATCTCCTCGTCGTCGAGGTCCGCGAGCACCGTCCCGTCGAAGCGCACCCGCCCGCGCGCGGGCGTCAGCACCCCGGCCAGGCAGTACAGCAGCGAGGACTTGCCCGAACCGCTCTGCCCCGTGACGGCCACGACCTCGCCCCGCGCGATCGAGAGATCAACGCCGCGGACGGCGAGGTGATTGCCGTAGGAGAGTTCGACGCCCGAGGCGGAGAGGATGTGTGACGTAGTGATGACTTCCCCCAGAAGCGGGAGGGCCCAGGCTTGCACCTGGGCCCGGAATCTCGCCGGTGTACCGGCTACGGCCGCTTGTAGTGCTTGGTCACGGAGCAGTTGTCCGGGTGGAAGGAGCCCTTGTCCCGGCAGACGCGTATGTAGGCGTTGACCGTGTAGCGCTCCGCGCCGTCCCAGTTGTAGTTGTCCAGAGGGACGGTCTTCTTCTGCTTGCCGTTGTACCGGCTCCAGTCGTAACCCTCGACCTTCACCTGCATGTACACGTTGTGTCCGTCGCCGTGGTCGGCGTCCTGGAGCTTGCCCTTCCATTCGAAGGCGCCGTGGTGCTGACCGGCGGGCCAGAACTTGTACTGGCCGTCGTAGAACTTCGCTCCGCCCGTGTGCAGCGTCGGAATCGTGTGCCAAGAGGCGGCGAACGCGGTTCCTGCCCCCGTGGCGAACAGGGCTGCCGTCAGGATGCCTGCTGCCAGTTTCCGCATGTGTTCTCCCGTTTCAGTTGTGTGATTCCTGGTGGTCAGGCCAGGAACTCCTAGAACGTAGCCGCAGGGGCGTCGGGGCGGCTCGAATTCGGGTGAGGTATGGCGGTGTTTGGGGCGGTAGTTCCGGGCATACTTTGCCGTCACCTTGCCTGCCGCTGAGTGGAATATGATCTTCCGGGGCTTTTTCGAAGCGGGCGGAAAATAGTTGCCTGCTCAAAATGACGTGTGACGCATGGGGGACTAGGCTCTGAAAGTGAAAGCCGTAGTGCACGGCATGCCCGGCCGGCGAGTGTTCGGATGAGCCCGGACCTCAGCCGCTGCACCCGAGGGCGCGATCGCGTACGGGGTGGGCCACAGGCGCCGGCAAGGTGACGCACGTCGTGCCGCTTCACAAGCTGCGGTGACCTCTCTCGACCGCCCCGCTCTTCCCTCTTGGCCCGCGGCGGCGGCCATCCACTTAGGGATGGAAGGTATTTCCCATGCGAGCACAGCGCACGAGGCGCCTTGTCGCCCTGTCCGCCTCAGGCCTCCTGCTGGCCGGCGGTGCCGCGATCGGCACGGCGGGCACCGCCTCGGCCTCCGACCACAGCGACCACGGCTCCTACAGCCACAGCCGGGACTGGGGAGACAACGACCACTACAACCACCACAACGGGTGGTGGAACGACGACGATGACGACGACTATGGCGACCACGGTGGCTATGGCGGCGACCACGGCGGCGACCACGGCGGCTACGGTGGCGACCACGGTGGCTATGGCGGCGACCACGGCGGCGGTCATGGCGGCGGTCATGGCGGCGGTCATGGCGGCGGTCACGGCGGCGGCCACGGCGGCGGTCACGGAGGTCACTGAACCGACCATCACCTGAAATGAGGATGTGCGGCCCCGTCCACGGAGCCGCACATCCGCCGTGCCCGCCGGACAGGCCCTAGTCGAGGCCCGCCGCCGCCAGCAGATACGCCGTCATGGGGTCGTAGTGGCGCGGGCTGACGACGTGGTCGTCGAGCGGGACCACCACCTGCACGGTGCCCTCGGACTCGGCGAGGAACAGCGCCGGGTCGTTGCAGTCGGCGTACCCGACGGAGTCGACGCCGTGCTGTCCCGCGTACCCGGCCCAGCCGTGGTCGGCGACCACCAGGTCCGGCAGCGGACGCCCCTCGCGCTCAAGTCCGTTCAGAATGGCCCGCATCGGCTCGCCGGAGTGCGTGTGCCACAACGACGCGCCGTGCTCCAGGACGGCCACGTCGGCGAACTGCATGACATAACCCTCGTCCGTCTGCAGCCCGTCCGGGATGACCACGATCTCGCAGCCGGCCGCGCGCAGCGCCCCGGCCGTGGCCCGGTGCACGTCCAGCAGACCGCCCGGGTGACCGGTGGCGAACAGCACCCGCTGTTGTCCCTCGGCCGCCTTGCGCAGCCGGGCGGCCAGCCGGTCGAGCGCGTCCACGGTCAGCTCGGGGTCGATGGTGTCCTGCCCGAACCGGTACTCCGGGTCGTCGTTGACGCCCACCCGCTCGGCCATCACCGCGAGCACGTCCTGCTCGTCCGCCCAGCGGTCGCCCAGCTCGAGCCCCAGCCAGAAGTTGCGCTCGCCGTTGGCCAGCCTGCGGTAGTGGGAGAGGTTGTTCTCGCGGGGCGTGGCGACGTCCCCCGCGATACGGGTCCTCACCAGGTGGTCGACGAGCTGGGGGCGGCTGGGTGTCCCGGGTATCGGCATGCCTCCCATTGTGAGGGCAGCGGGCCGGGCGCGTCCTCGGCATACCGGAGGCTGGGACTTGGATCACTGGGTCCCACCGCAACACCCGGCCCCCGCGCCCCGCTCAGCCCTGCCGCAGCGCGAACCACAGCTCCATGCGCGCGTCCGCGTCGTCGAGGTCGGCGTCCAACAGCGCGGCGCAGCGGGCGATCCGCTGCCGCACCGTGTTGCGGTGCACGTCCAGTGCCACCGCCGTACGGTCCCAACTGCCGTGCAGGGACAGCCAGGTACGCAGCGTCTCGGCGAGCGCGGGCCGGCCGCCGAGCGGCGCGAGCAGCGCACGGGCGTGCGCCCGGGCGTCCGCGCGGGGCACCAGGTCCGCCAGGCCCGGCCGGGCACCGTGCCGGACCAGCGGGGCGCGGGTGGCGCGGGCGCGGGACAGCGCACGCGCCGCCTGGGTGTCGGCCGCGGGCCACTCACCGGGTCCGGCCGCCGCGCTGACCCCGAGGGTCCAGCCCGGCTGCGGCACGGGCTCCCGCTCGGCGGGCACCAGCACCCGTACGACGTCACGGGCCACGTCCACCAGCGGCGATCCGAGAGCGGCGCCCAGCGCGGAGGCGGCCACCGCGTCCGGTGCCTGGGCCTCCGACCGGGCGTGCACGACGATCCAGTCGCCGTCCCCGAGCAGCGGCGCCACCTCTTCGGGCGGCGAGCCGAGCAGCAGCCGCACGAGCGCGGCCGACCGGGCCGCGCCGGACCCGCTCTGCTGCCCGCCGGTCAGCAGGGAGAGCAGTACGGCGGCGACGGAGGCGATCGTGTGGTCCCCGGGGCCGCGCTGCCCGGAGGCCACTGCGAGCACGAACCCCTCGCCGGCTCCGAGGGCGTAGGCGGCGAGGTGGGTGTCACCGAGGGTGTCGGTGGCGGAGGAGGGCACCGGCCGGGGGGACGGGGCGGCGGGTGCGGTGGAAGCGGGCCCGGCGGCGCCGGGCCGCCCGGTGCCGCCGTCGCCCTCCGGGGCGCGTTCCGGCTCCGGGGGCCGCGGGCCGCTGGGCCGGACCACCTCCCCCAGTTCCGCCAGGGCTTCCCGTACTTCGCCGGAGACCGCCCGGCCCGCCTCCGCGACGCCGGTGCCGTCCGGGCCGAAAAGGACCGCGAGGCCGCCCAGGCGCTGGGCGAGCTGGCGCAGCACCGAGGGCACCGGGTCCGGGCGGGAGGCCGCCGCCGCGAGGCTCTGCTGGGCGTCGGTCACCCGGCGCAGCTCGGCCAGCCGGGCCTGTGCCATGAGCTGCCAGACCGCGCGGGCCACGCCGGAGAAGGTGGTCCGGGGCGGGACTTCGAGCAGCGGGAGGTTCCGCGCGTCGCAGGCCTCGATCAGTGCGGGCGGCACGGTGTCGTGTACCGGTGCCAGCCCGAAGCCGAGGGCCGCGCCGCCGGCGGCCACGATCCGGGAGACGTAGTCGTCGAAGTACGTGCCCGCCTCCGCCGCCGGAGGGATGTGCACCCCGGCCGTCAGCAGCAGCTCGCCGCCCAGCAGATACGGGTACGGGTCGGCCATCTCCGAGGTGTGCGCCCCGTGGATCACCAGGGACGGACCGGACGGGCCCGCGATCTGGCGCAGGGCGAGGTCCTCCCGGGACAGCAGGGCCGAGAGCGCGACCGGTGGGGTCGGTGGGACGGCTGGGGCGACCGGTTCCGGCATGGTGTGCGTTCCCTCCATCCAGCCTCGTTCACATGGATGAAACGTACACTTCGCAGTCGCTTTCCGGCCACCTAGTGTCAACTCAGACCGGCAGCCGCGGGTACGGGCGGATGTCCCCGCGATCCGCTGCCGTCACATCCCCATTGCAACCCGCACGACACGCCACCGGATGTGCGCGAAGGAGGGCCCCACATGGCCGTCGACTACACAGTGATCGTCGTCTATCTCGCCGGAATGCTGGCCATGGGCTGGTGGGGCATGCGCCGCGCCAAGTCCAAGAGCGAGTTCCTGGTCGCCGGCCGTCGTCTCGGGCCCGCCATGTACTCCGGCACCATGGCGGCGATCGTCCTCGGCGGCGCGTCCACCATCGGCGGCGTCGGACTCGGCTACCAGTACGGCCTCTCCGGCGCGTGGATGGTCTTCACCATCGGCCTCGGTCTGCTGGCCCTGTCCGTCTTCTTCTCGGCGCGCATCGCCCGGCTGAAGGTCTACACGGTCTCCGAGATGCTGGACCTCAGATACGGCGGCCGCGCCGGTGTGATCTCCGGCCTGGTCATGTGGGCCTACACCCTCATGCTCGCGGTGACGTCCACCATCGCGTACGCCACCATCTTCGACGTCCTCTTCGACATGAACCGCACCGTCGCGATCATCCTCGGCGGCTCGATCGTCGTCGCGTACTCGACGCTGGGCGGCATGTGGTCGATCACCCTCACCGACATGGTGCAGTTCGTGGTCAAGACGATCGGCGTGCTCCTGCTGCTCCTGCCCATCGCGGTGATCAAGGCTGGCGGCTTCTCCGAGATGAAGGCCAAGCTGCCGACCACGTACTTCGACCCGCTGGGCATCGGCGGCGAGACGATTTTCACCTACGTGCTGATCTACACCTTCGGCATGCTGATCGGCCAGGACATCTGGCAGCGCGTGTTCACCGCCCGCGGCGACAGGACGGCGAAGTGGGGCGGCACGGTCGCCGGCACCTACTGCCTCGCCTACGCCCTCGCCGGCGCCGTGATCGGCACGGCGGCCAAGGTGCTCTACCCCAAGCTGGGCAGCCCGGACGACGCGTTCGCCACCATCGTCAAGGACGAACTGCCCGTCGGTGTGCGCGGCCTGGTGCTGGCCGCCGCCCTCGCCGCCGTGATGTCGACGTCCTCCGGTGCCCTGATCGCCTGCGCCACCGTCGCCAACAACGACATCTGGTCGCGGCTGCGGGGCGTGGTCAGGCCCTCCGGCGAGGAGCACGACGAGGTCCGGGGCAACCGGGTCTTCATCCTGATCATGGGCGTCGCGGTGATCGGCACCGCGATCGCGCTGAACAACGTCGTCGAGGCCCTGACGGTCGCCTACAACCTCCTCGTCGGCGGCCTGCTCGTCCCCATCCTCGGCGGCCTGCTGTGGAAGCGCGGCACCGCGCAGGGCGCGCTGGCCTCCGTGATCGTCGGCGGCCTCGCCGTGATCGGCCTGATGGCGGGCTACGGCATCCTCGCCAACGAGCCCGTCTACTACGGCCTGCTCGCCTCCCTCGTCGTCTACGTCGCCGTCTCCCTGGCGACCAGGCCCACCGACGAGACCGTCCTCGCCGCCTGGCGGGAACGCCTCGCGGGACGGTCCCCCGAACCCGAACTCGCGTCCGAACCGGTAGCGGCTCACCAGTAGAGTCGTACGGGAAGCGTTACAAGCGTGATGAAGCGCTGGAAAGAAGGCATTTGACCATGAGCAGCAACGAGACGCCCCGCGGCCCCGTCGACTCCTCCCGCGTCCCGCGGTACGCCGGCCCCGCGACCTTCGCCCGGCTGCCCCGCCTCGACGAGGTCGGCACCGCCGACGTCGCCGTGGTGGGCGTGCCGTTCGACTCCGGCGTCTCGTACCGGCCGGGCGCCCGCTTCGGCGGCAACGCGATCCGCGAGGCGTCCCGGCTGCTGCGCCCCTACAACCCGGCGCAGGACGCCTCCCCCTTCGCCCTCGCACAGGTCGCGGACGGCGGCGACATCGCCGTGAACCCGTTCAACATCAACGAGGCCGTGGAGACCATCGAGGCGGCGGCCGACGACCTCCTGGGTACGGGCGCCCGGCTGATGACCCTCGGCGGCGACCACACCATCGCGCTGCCCCTGCTGCGCTCGGTGGCGAAGAAGCACGGCCCGGTGGCCCTGCTCCACTTCGACGCCCACCTGGACACCTGGGACACCTACTTCGGCGCCGAGTACACCCACGGCACCCCGTTCCGCCGCGCCGTGGAGGAGGGCATCCTCGACACCGAGGCCCTCTCCCACGTCGGCACCCGCGGTCCGCTGTACGGCAAGCAGGACCTCACCGACGACGAGAAGATGGGCTTCGGCATCGTCACCTCGGCGGACGTCTACCGTCGCGGCGCCGACGAGGTCGCCGACCAGCTCCGCCAGCGCATCGGCGACCGCCCGCTGTACATCTCCATCGACATCGACTGCCTCGACCCGGCCCACGCCCCGGGCACCGGCACCCCCGAGGCGGGCGGCATGACCTCCCGCGAGCTGCTGGAGATCCTGCGCGGGCTGGCGTCCTGCAACCTGGTGTCGGCGGACGTCGTGGAGGTCGCCCCCGCGTACGACCACGCGGAGATCACCTCGGTGGCGGCCTCCCACACGGCCTACGAACTGACCACCATCATGAGCCGCCAGATCGCGGCGGCCCGGAAGGACGCGTAAGCGAAGTGACTCACGACCACGACCTGGTGCTCCGCCCGACCGAGGCACAGATCTCGACCGCGCTGAACCCTCCCCCGGGGCGCACCGGCGGAGACCTGGTCGTGGAAACCCTGGCCGGGCTCGGCGCGACCACCGTGTTCGGTCTGCCGGGGCAGCACGCCCTCGGCATGTTCGACGCCCTGCGCCGCTCGTCGCTGCGCTACATCGGCCTGCGGGTGGAGAACAACGCGGGCTTCGCGGCCGACGCGTACGGCCGGGTCACCGGTGAGGCGGCCCCGCTGCTGCTCTCCACCGGCCCGGGCGCGCTGACCTCGCTGGCCGCGCTCCAGGAGGCCGCCGCGGCCTCCGCGCCCGTGCTGGCGATCAGCAGCCAGATCCCGACGGCCGGCCTGGGCGGCGGCCGCCACGGCTACCTCCACGAACTCCCCGACCAGGCTGCCTCGTTCCGGGGCGTGGTCAAGTCGGTGCACACCGTCCGCACCCAGTCCCAGATCCCGTCGGCGATCGCCGAGGCGTGGAAGTCGGCGCTCTCCGCTCCGCACGGCCCGGTGTGGGTGGAGATCCCCCAGGACGTACTGCTCTCCCCGACCCCGCTTCCGGTGGTGACGGCGATGGACGCCACCCCGGACGACCTTCTCCCGCGCCCCGAGCTGACCGCGGTGGCGGCCGACCTGCTGTCCCGCGCGGCCCGCCCGGCGATCATCGCGGGCGGCGGAGTCGTACGGTCGGACGCGACCGGCAAGCTGAAGGCGCTGGCGGAGAAGCTGGACGCCCCGGTGGTGACGACGTTCGGCGGCAAGGGCGCCTTCCCCTGGGAGCACCCCCTCTCCCTCCAGTCCTGGCTGGAGGACCGCCACACCACCGACTTCCTGGAGGACGCCGACGTCCTTCTGGTCGTCGGCTCGGGCCTCGGCGAACTCTCCTCGAACTACCACACGTTCAAGCCGCGCGGCCGGGTGATCCAGATCGAGGCCGACCTCGGCAAGCTGGAGTCCAACCACCCGGCCCTCGGCATCCACGCGGACGCCCGCCTCGCCCTCCAGGCCCTGCTGGAGACGGTGGAGGAGCGCGCCGACGAGTCGGCGCCGGAGCGGGTACGGGAGCTGCTCGCCAAGGTCGCGGACCGTATCGCGGGCCAGGAGCTCACCCTGGAACAGGACGTACTGACCGCCGTCCGCAGCGCCCTCCCCACCGGCTCCCCGTCGTTCTGGGACATGACGATCCTGGCGTACTGGGCCTGGTCGGCCTTCGACCCCCGGGGCACCAACACCATGCACTCCGCCCAGGGCGCCGGCGGCCTCGGCTACGGCTTCCCGGCGGCACTCGGCGCGGCGGCGGCCGACCCGACCCGCCCCGTCCTCGCGGTCTCCGGCGACGGCGGCGCCCTGTACTCGATCGCCGAGCTGGCCACGGCCCGTCAGTACGACCTGCCGGTCACCTGGCTGATCGTGGACGACGGTGGCTACGGCATCCTCCGCGAGTACATGACCGACGCCTTCGGCCAGGCCACGGCGACGGAACTGACCCGCCCGGACTACGTGGCGCTGGCGGAGTCCTTCGGGGTGCCGGGCGTGCGCACGAGCCCCGAGACCCTGGAGGAGGACCTGGCGAAGGCGCTGTCCACGCCCGGCCCCTCGGTGGTGCTGCTCCCCGCGGTCCTGCGGATGTTCGCGCCGACCCACCTGGGCTGACCGGCCGCGCCGGACGCCGGACAGCGGTGAACTTCCCCGTGCGGGGGCAGGTTCACCGCTGTCGTGCGTCTACCAGATCGCGTCGACCCACTCCGGGTGGTCGATGAACGGGTTGCGGTTGTGCTGGTAGGTGTCGTAGATGACCTGGTTGCGCTTCTCCTCGAAGGCGCTCGGCGGGTCCTCGTCGTTCCACTGCTTGAGGACGGACAGTCTGCCGATGTACGGGTTGCTGCCGTTACCTTCTCGGTGGGCTCCAGGTCGGCGAAGCCGTCGCCCCCGTCGGAACCCGGCAAGTCGCCTGTCGAAAGGGTCATTTGACGCGGCGGCGGCCGACCCCGCCCGGGGGCGATCTTTCAGGTCAGTCGAAGAGCCGGGGGAACTTCTTCCGGTACTCGGCCATCTGGGCGTCGTAACCGGCTTTGTGCTGTGCGAGTTCACGGGCGTTGAAGGTGTTGGTCTGCGGCAGCCCGGGCTGCAGGAGGTCCGGTATCGACTGGAAGGCTTCCTTCGCGGCCTCCCATGCCGTTCCGCCCTTTCCGCGTAGACGTACGAGTTCGTCGTACGAGTAGTGCTGCTTGTAATTCGTCTCCCCGATGCGGTCCCAGATGTTGTCCTTCGGGTCGAACTCGTCCGGGCTGAGCAGCTTGTTGTCGGACGATGCGAGGTAGCGCAGCACCGCCAGCGCGGCGAACAGGCGCCCCGACCGCTTGAATCCGCTTTCGTTCTCCTCCGGCATGAGTGCAGCATTGCCACCCCCGTGACCGGCCACACGTACAACCGTCACCCTCCCCGGTGAGTCAACGGATGCATGACTTCCCGCACATCCGTACGCACCGGAGCGCTCGCGGCCGCCCTCGGCGCCGCGGTGCTCATACCGGCCGTCGCCGCCACCCCGGCCGCGGCGGCGACCGCGCCCACCGTCAGCTGCACGTCCGCCAAGGCGGGCCTGGCCGACAAGCTGAAGAAGGACATCACCGCGGCGCTCGCGAACCGCAGGGGCACCGTCGCGATCGGCCTCTACGACCGGTCCACCAAGACGACCTGCACCCTGCGCGCCACCACCGCCTACGACTCGGCCAGCACCGTCAAGGTCACCGTGCTCGCCACGCTGCTGTGGGACGCCAAGAAGCACAACCGGTACCTGACCGACCGTGAGGCCTCGCTCGCCAAGGCCATGATCACCAAGTCGGACAACAACGCGACCAGCACGCTCTGGAAGCAGCTGGGCATGACGAAGATCAAGGGCTTCCTGTCCGCCGCCGGGATGACGAAGACGGTCCCCGGTGCGAACGGCTACTGGGGGCTGACCCAGGAGAACGTCACCGACGAGCAGAGGCTGCTCAAGCTCGTCACCGCCAAGAACACCGTGCTGAGCGACAACTCGCGCGCCTACATCCTCAAGCTCATGAACCAGGTCGTCTCCTCGCAGCGCTGGGGCACGCCGGCCGGGGCGCCGTCCACGGTCACCGTGCATGTCAAGAACGGCTGGCTGGAGCGCGCCACGCACGGCTGGCGGGTGCACAGCCTCGGCACCTTCAACGGCGGCGGCCACGACTACATGATGTCCGTGCTGACGCAGGACAACAGCACCATGAGCTACGGCGTCACCACCATCCAGAACGTCGCCAAGGCGATCCACAAGGACCTGGTGCCGACGACGTCCGCCGTGGCCCGCTACACCCCGACCAGCACGCCGAGCGAGGCGTACGTCGCGGTGCCGCCGCAGGGCTGAAGCGGCTCCGCCGCCCACGGGCACGGTCCTGGTGCCCGGCCCCGTTTTGTTGCGGGGGGATGAAATCCGCACGCCGCGGCGTTGGTGCCTTCCGGTAGACCAGGACGACAGGAAGGCACCGGCGTGGCAGCGCAACGGGGATGGGCACGGCGGCTGGCGGGCTACGCCTGGCGGTATCCGAAGGACGTGGTCCTCGCCCTCGGCTCCTCCCTCGGCGGCATGGCCGTCATGGCCGTCGTCCCGCTGTTCACCAAGGTGATCATCGACGATGTGATCGGCGCCCACACCCGCTCCATGGCCGTGTGGGCCGGGGCCCTGCTCGGCGCGGCCGTCCTGGTCTACGTCTTCACCTACATCCGCCGCTACTACGGCGGACGCCTCGCCCTCGACGTCCAGCACGACCTGCGGACCGAGATGTACGGCACGATCACCCGCCTCGACGGCCGCCGCCAGGACGAGCTGTCCACCGGACAGGTGGTCGGCCGGGCCACCAGCGACCTCCAGCTCATCCAGGGCCTGCTCTTCATGCTCCCGATGACCATCGGGAACGTCCTGCTCTTCCTGATCTCCCTGGTGATCATGGCGTGGCTGTCGCTGCCGCTGACCCTGGTCGCCCTCGCCGTGGCCCCCGCCCTGTACGCGATCGCCAAGCGCAGCCGCAGCAAGCTCCACCCCGCCACCTGGTACGCCCAGGCCCAGGCCGCGGCCGTGGCCGGCGTCGTGGACGGCGCGGTGAGCGGTGTCCGCGTGGTGAAGGGCTTCGGGCAGGAGGAGCAGGAGACCGGGAAGCTGCGCGAGGTCGGCCGCCGGCTCTTCGCGGGGCGGCTGCGCACCATCCGGCTGAACAGCAGGTTCACCCCGGCCCTGCAGGCGGTCCCCGCCCTCGGCCAGGTCGCCATGCTCGCCCTCGGCGGCTGGCTGGCCGTCCGCGGCCACATCACCCTCGGCACCTTCGTCGCCTTCTCCACCTACCTCGCCCAGCTCGTCGGCCCGGTCCGCATGCTCGCCGTGGTGCTCACCGTCGGGCAGCAGGCCCGGGCCGGCACCGAGCGCGTGCTGGAGCTGATCGACACCGAGCCGACCATGAAGGACGGCACGAAGACCCTCCCGGCCGACGCGCCGGCGACCGTCGAGTTCGACGACGTGTCGTTCGGCTACGCCGATGAGCGCCCCGTGCTCGACGGGCTCAGCTTCGGGATCCGGGCCGGCGAGACCCTGGCCGTCGTCGGCTCCTCCGGCTCCGGCAAGTCCACCGTCTCCCTGCTCCTGCCGCGCTTCTACGACGTCACCGGGGGCGCCGTCCTGATCGGCGGGCACGACGTGCGCGAGCTGACCCTGGACTCGCTCAGGGCCGCGATCGGCCTGGTCCCCGAGGACTCGTTCCTGTTCTCCGACACCGTCCGCGCGAACATCGCCTACGGCCGCCCGGACGCCACCCAGGAGGAGATCGAGGCCGCCGCCCGCGCCGCCCAGGCGGACCGTTTCATCAGCGAGCTGCCCGACGGCTACGACACCACGGTGGGCGAGCACGGTCTGACTCTCTCCGGTGGCCAGCGCCAGCGCGTCGCGCTCGCCCGCGCCCTGCTCAGCGACCCCCGCCTGCTGGTCCTGGACGACGCCACCTCCGCCGTGGACGCCCGCGTGGAGCACGAGATCCACGAGGCGCTGAAGCACGTGATGGAGGGCCGTACGACCCTGCTCATCGCCCACCGCCGCTCCACCCTGAACCTCGCCGACCGCATCGCCGTCCTGGACGGCGGCCGGCTCGCCGACCTCGGCACCCACGAGGAACTGCAGGAGCGCTGCGCCCTGTACCGCCGGCTGCTGACCGACCCCGACGAGCTGGGCGGCGTCTCCCCGGGGCACACCGGTCCCGCCGAGCCGCAGGAGGACACCAGCCTGCGCGAGGAGCTGGACGCCGAGTTCGACGCCGAGGCCGGCGTCACCCCCAGGCTGTGGACGGGCGAGCGCCGGCCCAGGGACGCGGCCATGGCCGGCACCCCCGCCACCCCCGAGCTCCTCGCCCAGGTCGAGGCACTGCCCCCGGCCACCGACGTCCCCGACGTCGACGAGGCCCGCGCGGTGCGCGCCGAGCAGTCGTACGGCCTGCGCCGCCTGCTGCACGGCTTCGGCCTGCCGCTGCTGGTCAGCCTGCTGCTGGTCGCCGTGGACGCGGGCGCGGGCCTGCTGCTGCCGGTGCTGATCCGGCACGGCATCGACCAGGGCGTCAGCAGGGCGGCCCTGGGCGCGGTGTGGGCCGCGTCGCTGCTGGGCCTGCTCACCGTGCTGGTGCAGTGGGCCGCGCAGATCGGCGAGACCCGGATGACCGGCCGCACCGGCGAGCGAGTGCTGTACGCGCTTCGGCTGAAGATCTTCGCCCAGCTCCAGCGGCTCGGCCTCGACTACTACGAGCGCGAGCTGACCGGCCGGATCATGACCCGGATGACGACCGACGTCGACGCCCTCTCCACCTTCCTGCAGACCGGCCTGGTCACCGCGTTCGTCTCGGTCGTCACCTTCTTCGGCATCATGGCCGCCCTGCTGGTGCTCGACGTACAGCTCGCCCTGGTCGTCTTCGCCACCCTGCCCCCGCTGATCATCGCCACCTTCTTCTTCCGCCGGGCCAGCGTGAAGGCGTACGAACTCGCCCGTGAGCGGGTGTCGCTGGTCAACGCGGACCTGCAGGAGTCGGTGGCCGGCCTCAGGATCGTGCAGGCGTTCCGGCGCGAGCCGGACGGCGCCCGCCGGTTCGCCGAGCGCAGCGACAGCTACCGCGCCGCCCGCATCCGCGGCCAGTGGCTGATCTCGGTCTACTTCCCCTTCGTCCAGCTGCTGTCCTCGGTCGCCGCGGCCGCCGTGCTGATCACCGGCGCCGGCCGGGTGGAGGCGGCCACGCTGACCACGGGCGCGCTGGTGGCGTACCTGCTCTACATCGACCTGTTCTTCGCCCCGGTGCAGCAGCTCTCCCAGGTCTTCGACGGCTACCAGCAGGCCACCGTCTCCCTCGGCCGCATCCAGGAGCTGCTGCGCGAACCGACCTCCACGGGCGCCGCCGACGAGCCCAGCGAGGTCGGCTCCCTGCGCGGCGACATCGCCTTCGAGGACGTGTGCTTCGCCTACGGCGCCGACGAGGAGGCGCTGACCGGCATCGACCTGACGATCCCGGCCGGACAGACGGTCGCCTTCGTCGGCGAGACCGGGGCCGGCAAGTCGACGCTGGTCAAGCTGGTGGCCCGGTTCTACGACCCCACCTCCGGCCGGGTCACGGCCGACGGCACGGATCTGCGCGCCCTGGACCTGACCTCGTACCGGCACCGCCTCGGGGTGGTCCCGCAGGAGGCGTACCTCTTCCCTGGCACCGTCCGGGACGCCATCGCCTACGGCCGCCCCGAGGCCACCGACGCCGAGGTCGAGGCGGCGGCGCGGGCGGTCGGCGCGCACGAGATGATCGCCACGCTCGACGGCGGCTACCTGCACGAGGTCGCCGAGCGCGGCCGCAACCTCTCGGCCGGCCAGCGCCAGCTCATCGCGCTCGCCCGCGCCGAGCTGGTCGACCCGGACGTCCTGCTCCTCGACGAGGCCACGGCCGCCCTGGACCTGGCCACCGAGGCCCAGGTCAACCAGGCCACCGACCGGCTGGCGGGCCGCCGCACCACGCTGGTGGTCGCGCACCGGCTGACCACGGCCGCGCGCGCCGACCGGGTGGTGGTCATGGACCACGGCCGGGTGGTGGAGGACGGCACCCACGACGAACTCCTGGCCCGTGACGGCCGGTACGCCGAGCTGTGGCGGACCTTCGTCGGCCAGGCCGAACCGGAGGAGCCGGTCGGCGCCACCCGCTGAGCACCCCGGAGGGCCTTCCCGCCGACGGCCGTGCAACCATCCGACACATGTCGTGCGTCCGTACATCAGTACGGTCGTCGGTGACGTATGCCGGGGACGTATGACCGCGGTAGGGGGAGGACGACGATGGACTGTGGTGCGATACGCCGGCGTCTGGCGCTCGGCGCGGCCGCGCTGGCCGCCTCCGGCGCGCTCGCCCTCGCGGTGCCCGGCGCCGCCCAGGCGGCCCAGGCCGGTTCCTGCGCCGGACGCGAGGTACGCACCCTGCCCTTCAGCGCCGGGGTCGTGCACGTCTACAAGCGCAACGGCTACGTCTGCGCCGTCACCGTGGCCCGGCACCCCGGCGCCAGACGCCTCATGTCGGTCAGCGTCCAGGCCCGCGGCAACCGGCCGGTCGCGGACGCGGGCCGGTTCAAGCACCACGCCGGCCCGGTGACCGTGCACGCCGGGCAGCGCTGCGTGTGGGTGCGGGGCTCGGTGGGCCGCGCCTCGGTCAGCTCCGGCTGGTTCCTGTGCTGAACCGCTGAATTCCCGAGCCCCTGCGCCCTTTGGCCATTGATCCGTACGGCCATGTGACCGCAGACCGCCCCAAACCGCACAACCCCCTCTGGTGTCACGCCAGTTGCTCCGCTAGCTTCCGGCGGACATCTGTCTCACAGGGGAGAGTGCGCATGCGCAAGGCGCTCAGATGGCTGCTGGCGCTCACGGTGTTCATAGGCACGCTGAGCACAGCGGGCGCGGCCACCGCCGCCCAGTCCGAGCCCGACATCAAGGACCGGCTCCTGGCGATACCCGGCATGAGCCTGGTCCAGGAGAAGCCGTACCCCGGCTACCGGTACTTCGTACTGAACTACACCCAGCCGGTCGACCACCGGCACCCGTCCAAGGGCACCTTCCAGCAGCGGATCACCGTGCTGCACAAGGACACCAGCCGCCCGACGGTCTTCTACACCGGCGGCTACAACGTCTCCACGACCCCGTCCCGGCGGGAACCCACCCAGATCGTGGACGGCAACCAGGTCTCCCTGGAGTACCGCTTCTTCACCCCGTCCCGGCCCGCGCCGGCCGACTGGTCCAAGCTGGACATCTGGCAGGCGGCCAGTGACCAGCACCGGGTCTACCAGGCCCTGAAGCCGCTCTATTCCGCCAACTGGCTGGCCACCGGCGGCTCCAAGGGCGGCATGACGGCCACCTACTTCGAGCGCTTCTACCCGCGCGACATGGACGGCGTGATCGCCTACGTCGCCCCCAACGACGTCGTCAACAAGGAGGACTCGGCGTACGACCGGTTCTTCGTGGGCGTCGGCACCAAGGAGTGCCGGGACCGGCTGAACGCCGTCCAGCGGGAGGCGCTGGTCCGCCGCGAGCCGCTGGAGAAGAGGTACGCGCAGTACGCCGCCGACAACGGCTACACCTTCGACACCATCGGCGGCCTGGACAAGGCCTACGAGGCGGTCGTGCTCGACTACGTCTGGGGCTTCTGGCAGTACAGCCTGCTGACGGACTGCGACACGATCCCCGCCGCGGCGGCGACCGCGACCGACGACGCGATCTGGGACTCGGTCGACGCCATCTCCGGCTTCTCCGCCTACACCGACCAGGGCCTGGAGACGTACACGCCGTACTACTACCAGGCGGGCACCCAGCTGGGCGCGCCCACCATCCACTTCCCGTACATCGAGAAGAAGCTGATCCGCTACGGCTACCAGCCGCCGCGCAACTTCGTGCCCCGCTCCATCCCGATGCGCTTCCAGCCGGACGCGATGCGGGACGTGGACAGCTGGGTCCGGCAGCACGCCCGGCACATGCTCTTCGTCTACGGCGAGAACGACCCGTGGGGTTCGGAGCGGTTCCGCGTCGGCGCGGGTGCCCGTGACTCGTACGTCTTCACCGCCCCCGGCATGAACCACGGGGCCAACGTGGCGGGCCTGGTGCCCGACCAGAAGGCGCTGGCCACGGCCCGCATCCTGGAGTGGGCGGGCGTCGCGCCCGCTGCCGTCCAGGCGGACCCGTCCGCGGCCAGGCCGCTGGCGCGCCACGACGCGAAGCTGGACGTCCGGGACGTCGAGCGCGAGCCCGCGCTGCGTCCCTGACCCGCCGGTGCCGGTCCCTCGACGCGGAGGGGCCGGCACCGCCCGGCGCCGGGACGACGGTGTCCGGCGCCCGCCGTCACCTCCGCCAGAACAGGTGGTGCGTCACGCCGCTCGGGCTGGGCACGACCTCCAGGTGGAAGCGGTCGAGCAGCTCGTCCGGCGACTCCCAGAGCCGGAGTCCGGACCCGAACTTCACCGGCGAGACCGCCACGTGCAGGGTGTCCACCAGGTCGGCGTCCAGGAACTGCCGGACGGTGGTCACCCCGCCGCCGAGCCGGACGTCCCCGCCCCGCGCCGCCTCGCGCGCCTGCTCCAGGACCGTCGCCGGATCGCCGTCGACGAAGTGGAACGTGGTGTCCGAGAGCGTGAACGAGGGACGCGGGTGGTGGGTCATGACGAACACCGGCGTGTGGAACGGGGGTTCCTCACCCCACCAGCCGCGCCACTCGTGGTCCTGCCAGGGCCCGCGCTGCGGTCCGAACTTGTTGCGGCCCATGATCTCCGCCCCGATGCCGTGGGCGAAGTCCCGCGTGAAGTAGTCGTCGAGCCCCCGGCTGCCCCCGGGGTCGGTGCGATTGGGCCAGCTCGCCGTCGCGCCGGCCCAGCCGAAGAGCCGCTCGGCACCGGCCAGGCCGAACGGCTGCTCGAAACTCTGGTCCTCCCCGGCGGCGATCCCGTCACTCGAGACGTTGAAGTTCTGCACCCTCAGCAGTTGAGCCATGGTTCCTCCCGTGTCATCGGCCACTGTGGTGCAGACTCCCCGGGCCGCGGGAACTCACCGGTGCGGCGGGCCGCCGAAACTCACCCGTGCGGCCGTCCGCCCGGACGGAACCCGTCGCCACCCGCGGCCGTCCAACGCTCAGGCCGCCGGATGAGCCCGCGGTGCGGTGCCGGTCCCGGACGCGAGGCCGGCGCACCCTCTCCGCCGCACCGGGCCGGGCGGCCGCCGCCGTCGGCGCGCCCCCCTCCCGAGCGCCGGCGGCGGCTCATCGCGGCTTCCTGTGCGTTCCCTTGACGGAAAGAAACTTCCCGGATATTGGTGGCTCCTTGGAAGTTTCCTTCAGCGGTTCTCCTCCGGAAGGAGCACGCGTGCACGACAGCAGCACGGGAAGCACGGGAAACACCCCGCGGCCGTCCAGACGGACCGTTCTCGCCGCCACCGCGGGCATCACGGCCGCGCTGACCGTACCGGCCACCGCCCACGCCGCCGCCTCCGGCGACACCAGGCTGCGCGCCCTCATCTCCCGCATGTCGCTGGAGGAGAAGGTCGGCCAGCTCTTCGTGATGCGGGTCTACGGCCACTCCGCCACCGCCCCCGACCAGGCCGACATCGACGCCAACCTCGCGGAGATCGGGGTCCGCACGGCCGCCGAGCTGATCGCGAAGTACCGGGTCGGCGGCATCATCTACTTCACCTGGGCCCACAACACCCGGGACCCGCACCAGATCGCCGACCTGTCCAACGGCATCCAGAAGGCCTCCCTGGGACAGCCCCGCGGCCTGCCGGTGCTCATCGCCACCGACCAGGAGCACGGCATCGTCTGCCGGGTGGGGCAGCCGGCCACGCTGTTCCCGGGCGCGATGGCGATCGGCGCGGGCGGCCGCCCCGCCGACGCCCACACCCTCGGCCGCGTCTCCGGCGCCGAACTGCGCGCCCTGGGCATCAACCAGGACTACAGCCCCGACGCCGACGTGAACGTCAACCCGGCCAACCCGGTCATCGGCGTACGGTCCTTCGGGGCCGACCCGGAGGCGGTGGCCCGGCTGGTGGCCGCCGAGGTGAAGGGCTATCAGGCCTCCCGGGTCGCGGCGACCGCCAAGCACTTCCCCGGCCACGGGGACACCGCCGTCGACAGCCACACCGGCTTCCCGGTCATCACGCACAGCCGGGAGCTGTGGGAGAGACTGGACGCGGTGCCCTTCCGGGCGGCGATCGCGGCGGGCATCGACTCGATCATGACCGCGCACCTGCAGTTCCCGGCCCTCGACGACGCCGGCGACCCGGCCACCCTCTCCCACCCCATCCTCACCGGCATCCTGCGCGGCGAACTCGGCTACGACGGCGTCGTGGTCACCGACTCGCTCGGCATGGAGGGCGTGCGCACCAAGTACGGCGACGACCGGGTGCCGGTGCTCGCCCTGAAGGCCGGTGTCGACCAGCTCCTGAACCCGCCGTCGCTGGACGTCGCCTGGCACGCGGTGCTCAAGGCCGTCCAGGACGGCGAGCTGACCGAGGCCCGCCTGGACGAATCGATCCTGCGCATCCTGCGGCTGAAGGACCGGCTCGGACTCCTCGACCGGCCGCCCTACGTCACCGGGGCCGGCGTCGACCGCACGGTGGGCACCAAGGCCCATCTGGCCGCCGCCGACCGGATCGCCGAGCGCACCACGACCCTGCTCGTGAACGAGGACCGCGTCCTCCCGCTCGACCACCGCGACCGGCCCAGGGTCCTCGTGGTCGGCGCCGACCCGGCCTCTCCGTCCGGCACCACCGGCCCGCCCACCACGGTCCTGGCGGCCGCCCTCACCGAACTCGGCTTCACCGCCACCGCCCTGTCCACCGGCACCGCGCCCTCCGCGACGGTCATCGGCAAGGCGGTGACGGCCGCGCGGGACGCCGACGCGGTGGTCGTGGCCACGTACAACGTGACGGCGGCCGGCAGCCAGCGGACCCTGGTGGAGCAGTTGCTCGCCACCGGGAAACCGGTGGTGGCCGTGGCCGTCCGGAACCCGTACGACGTCGCCCAGCTCCCCGCCGTCAAGGCATTCCTGGCGACCTACTCCTGGACCGACGTCGAACTGCGCGCCGCCGCACGGGTGATCGCCGGCCGGGTGGCACCGCACGGCAGGCTCCCGGTACCGGTGCGGCGGGCGGACGACCCGGCGCGGGAGCTGTACCCCCTGGGGTACGGGCTGACGTACTAGACGTCCGCCGCGCACCGGACGCGAACGCCCGTGAAGGGCGGAAGGCGCCCCGCGTGTCCGGCGTGGCCCGAGTCCAGGGGCCACGCCGGACGGGGGCGCCCGGGGGAGCAGGCCGCCCCCGGGTGGCGCCGGGCGGCCGCCCTGCCGCTCTCAGGGCGCCTCCGGAACGGCGAGCTCCCCGGCCCCTTCCCGGAGTTCGGGGGTCGCCGCCGCGACCGCCGCCACCGCGAGGACGCACATCAGGCCGCCGCTGACCAGAGCCGTCGCCCCGGAACTGAAGCCCGCGAGCATACCGCCGCGCACATTGCCGAGGCTCGGGCCCGCCTGGCCGACGATCTGCTCGGCCGCCGTGACCCGGCCCAGCAGCGCGTCCGGGGTGCGGGTCTGCACGATCGTGGAGCGGGAGACGACCGCGGTGGCGTCCGCCGCCCCCGCCAGGGTGAGCAGGGCGAGGCCGGCCCAGGGGCTGCTCGACAGCCCGAACAGGACCAGCGCCACGCCCCAGGTGCCGGAGGCGCACAGCATCACCGCGCCCGGCCTGCCGAGCCGGGTCAGCGAGCCGGACAGGGCCGTCGCCGTGACGCCGCCCACCGCCAGGGCCGACAGGAACAGGCCGAGGGTGCGCGGGTCGTCGCCGAACCGCTCGGCGTTGACCAGCGGGAACAGACTGACCGGGAAGGACAGCACGGTGGCGGCCAGGTCCGTGATCAGCGCGCCCCGCACCACCCGGTGCCCGGCCAGGAACCGCAGCCCGTCCAGCACCCCGCGCACCCCCGCCCGCGACGGCTCGCCCTCCGGCGGCAGCGCGGGCAGCCCGAAGGCCCCGTGGAAGGCGAGCCCGAAGCTGAGCGCGTCCAGCAGATAGCAGGTGCCGATGCCCAGCCGGCCCAGCAGCACACCGGCCAGGGCGGGGCCGAGCAGCATCATCGTCTGGCCGGTGACGAGGTTCAGGGCGAGCCCGGCGGGCACCTGCTCCTGGGGCAGCAGCCGGGGGACGAACACCCCGGCCGCCGGGGCGCCGAGCGCGCCGAACGACGACTGCACGGCGACCAGCGCGAGGACCGCCACCACCGGGACATGCCCGGTGAACCCCTGCACGGCCAGCAGCAACGAGCAGGCGGCCTGGCCCACGGTGGCCGCCAGATAGATCCGGCGCCGGTCCGCCCGGTCCACCCAGGCACCCGCGAACAGCCCGAACACCACCAGCGGCAACGCCTGCGCCAGCCCGACCGCGCCGGTCCACGCCGTGCTGCGGGTCATGTCCCACACCTGGTACATGACCGTCACCATGGTCATGAACCCGCCAAGCACGGACACGGTCCGGCCGATCAGCAGCCGCCGGAAGACGGGCGAGGTGCGCAGCGGCGTCACGTCGATGAGCGAGCGGCGGAGTCTCACGAGAGCGAACAGGAACGCGAGGGCTGCACAATCACCGACGGAGGCTAACCGCCCACCGCGTCCCCGGCCATCGATTTTCCCGCCGCCGGGCCATCGGCCCCACACCACCGGTTCACGCGCTGACCGCCCGGCACGGGACGCTCGCCCATGGGGCGGGGAGACGTCCGCACCGGGCGGCCGTGGACGGGTTCGGTACGGCTAGGCCGCCTCGCCGAGCAGGCGTACGAGGTGGTCGCGGCCGGCGGCCAGGAGGTCGGGGAGCGGGGTGGCGGACTCGTGCCAGCGCTTCTCGTACTCCCAGCACAGCCAGCCGTCCCAGCCGTTGCGGCACAGCACGTCCACGCACTCGGTGAGCGGCAGGACGCCCGCGCCGAGCGGCAGCGGGGTGCTGTCCTCGGCCGAGGCGATGTCCTTGACCTGGACGTATCCCAGGTGCGGGGCGAGCGCCGCGTAGCTGTCGGCGGGCTGTTCGCCGCCCAGCCAGGTGTGCATCACGTCCCACAGCGCGCCCACCTGCCGGTGCCCGACGGGGCCCAGCACGCGGATCACGTCGGCGCCGGTGCGGTGCGAGTCGTGTGTCTCCAGCAGGATCCGGACGCCGAGCGCGGTGGCGTCCTCGGCGGCGGCACCGAGCCGCCGGGCGGCGAGGGCGTCGGACTCCTCGCGGGGCCGGTCCGGATCGGCGCCGGGGAAGACCCGGACGAACGGGGCGCCCAGATCGTGGGCGAGTTGCAGGAGCAGTCGGATGTCGTCGAGGACGGGGGCGTCGTCGCCGGGCGCGGCGACGCGTGTATATCCGGCCAGGCCGAGCAGTTCGATTCCGGCCGCTTTGAACAGCGCGGCCGTGTCCGCCCGCTCGGCGGGGGACAGACCCGGGTGCACGGGCTCCTCGCGATGGGCGCGCAGTTCCACACCGTGGTAACCGTGCGCGGTCGCGAGCGCCAGGACATCGGGGACGGGCAGGCCGGGGACACCGAGAGTGGAGAACGCCAGCTTCATGCTCGGACCCTACTCGTCAGGTGCCCGATCCGCGGAGATCCAACCGCCAGTCCTGGCCGACCAGATCCTTGCCGAAGGAACGGTGCGGCTTCTCGGCGACGAGCACGAAGCCGTGCCGCCGGTAGAGACGCCGGGCCCCGCTGAGCACGTCGTTGGTCCACAGCACCAGGTCCCGGTAGCCGGCCTCGCGCGCGAAACCGACGACGGCGCGTACCAGCCGGTCGCCGATCCCGTGCCCGCGCGCGGAGGGCTCGACGAGCAGCAGCCGCAGCCGCGCGGTGGCCGGAGCCGAATCCCGCACACACATCACGCACCCCACCGCCCGGCCGTCCAGCTCGGCGATCCACACCCGCTCCAGACGCGGGTCGTGGTCCTCGGCGAAGTCGGCGACGATCCGCGCCACCAGCCCCTCGTACTCGGCGTTCCAGCCGTACTCGGCCGCGTACAGGGCACCGTTGCGCCGCACGATCCAGCCGAGATCACCGGCCACCGGCGCACGCAGCGAAGCACTCGAACCCATGCCACCGAGCCTAGGCCCACAACCCAACGCCGCAGAGCCAGAGAGGGGCACGGGCAACCGCGCGCCCAGCAAGCCACTGGGCCCCCAAAAGGCATCCGCTCACACAAGAAGGGGCGCGGGGAACTGCGCGACCAACCCCCACCGACCGCACCCGCCCAAGCCCCGCCGAACCCGAGCTACCGGGCCCCCAAAAGACATCCGCTCGCACAAGAAGGGGCGCGGGGAACTGCGCGACCAACCCCCACCGACCGCACCCGCCCAGACTCCGGCGAACCCGAGCTACCGGGCCCCCAAAGAACATCCGCTCACACAAGAAGGGGCGCGGGGAACTGCGCGAACAACCCCCACCGACCGCACCCGCCCAGACTCCGGCGAACCCGAGCTACTGGGCGCCCCGCGGAACCCCGGAGGACCCCCGCACCATCAATTCCCCCCGCACCGAGGCGATCCCCCCGGGCGGAGCCTCCTCGCGGCCCATGGCGATACGCCCCGCCCGGGCGCCCGCCTCGGACAGCGGCAGCCGCACCGTCGTCAGCGACGGCACCGCGTCGATGCTGAACGGCAGGTCGTCGAAGCCGGCCACCGAGACGTCCTCGGGGATGCGCAGCCCGGACTCGCGCAGCGCGGCACACGCGCCCAGCGCGACGGAGTCGTTCGCGGCGACGATCGCCGTCAGGGACGGGTCCCGGCGCAGCAGCTCCAGCGTGGCCTCGTGACCGGACCGGCGGTCGTAGCGGCCGTACACCGTCCACCGCGGGTCCTCCTCGATGCCGGCCGCTTCGAGTGCCGCCCGGTGGCCCTCCAGCCGGTGCCGGGTGGTGGTGCGCTCCTCGGGGCCCGCGATGTAGCCGAGCCGCCGGTGGCCGAGGCCGATGAGGTGGTCCGTCAGGGCGCGGGCGCCCCCGCGGTTGTCGAAGGTCAGCGCGATGGCCTCGGTGTCCGGCGCGGGCGGCCGCCCGCACAGCACCACCCGGGTCCCCGCCTCGGCCAGCTTGCGCAGCTTGGCCGAGACCGCCGCCGCGTGCGGCTCGTTCTCCACGGCCCCGCCGGTCAGCACCACCGCCGCGGCCCGCTGCCGCTGCAGCAGGGTGAGGTACGTCAGCTCCCGCTCGGGCGAGCCACCGGTGTTGCACACGACCGCCAGCCGCTCACCGCCCGCCCGGCCGCCCGGCCCCCCGATCTCGGCCTGTATCGCGCTCGCCATGATCCCGAAGAACGGGTCCGCGATGTCGTTGACGAGGATGCCCACGAGGTCGGAGGTGGCCGCCGCGAGCGCGCTGGCCGGGCCGTTGAGGACGTAGTCCAGTTCGTCGACCGCCCGCAGCACCCGATCCCGGGTGGACGCGGCCACCGGATAGTTGCCGTTCAGTACGCGCGAAACCGTCGCGGGGGAGACCTGTGCGCGGGCCGCCACGTCCGCCAGGGTCACCGTCATCTCGTCGTCCTCCGGTCGCGCAAGGGGTCGCGCATTGGTGCTCGTACGTCCTCGTAGACAGGCCGGGCACGGTCACGGTTCCGTCCGTGCCGAGCAGACCATAAGGCCAACCAGGCTGTTTGTTCGCCCCCTCGAACAACTCGAAGAGGACACGGTCTTGTCCGGAGCCCTGTGCAGAGGCTAGCTTCTCATCGTAGAAAGCGCTTGCTGCACTTGCTGATGATGACGACGCCGGCGCCGCAGATCAAGGCTTGCCTGGCGTTACGAAGGGGACTCACGTGACACGCAAGACGGTGCGTATCGCCATGAACGGCGTGACCGGACGCATGGGCTACCGCCAGCACCTCGTCCGGTCGATCCTCGCCCTGCGCGAGCAGGGCGGCCTCGACCTCGGCGACGGCACCGTGCTGTGGCCCGAGCCGATCCTGCTCGGCCGCCGCGAGCACGCCCTGAGGGAGATCGCCGACCGGCACGGCCTGGAGCACGTCTCCACCGACCTGGACGCGGTGCTCGCCGACCCGGGCGTCGACATCTACTTCGACTCCCAGGTCACCTCCGCCCGCGAGGACGCCATCCGGAAGGCGATCGCGGCGGGCAAGCACGTCTACACCGAGAAGCCCACCGCCACCGGACTCGACGGCGCCCTCGAACTCGCTCGGCTGGCCCGGGAGAAGGGCGTCAGGCACGGCGTCGTCCAGGACAAGATCTTCCTCCCCGGACTGCTCAAGCTGAAGCGGCTCGTCGACGGCGACTTCTTCGGCCGGATCCTGTCCGTCCGGGGCGAGTTCGGCTACTGGGTATTCGAGGGCGACTGGCAGGAGGCCCAGCGCCCCTCCTGGAACTACCGCGCCGAGGACGGCGGCGGCATCGTCGTCGACATGTTCCCGCACTGGGAGTACGTCCTGCACGAGCTGTTCGGCCGGGTGACCTCCGTCCAGGCGCTGGCCACCACCCATGTCCCGCAGCGCTGGGACGAGAACGGCAAGCCCTACGACGCGACCGCGGACGACGCCGCCTACGGCGTCTTCGAGCTCGAGGGCGGCGCGATCGCCCAGATCAACTCCTCCTGGGCGGTGCGCGTCAACCGCGACGAACTGGTCGAGTTCCAGGTCGACGGCACCGAGGGCTCCGCGGTCGCGGGCCTGCGCAGGTGCCGTGTCCAGCACCGCTCGGCCACCCCCAAACCGGTCTGGAACCCGGACATCCCCGCCACCGAGGTCTTCCGCGACCAGTGGCAGGAGGTCCCGGACAACCAGGAGTTCGACAACGGCTTCAAGGCCCAGTGGGAGCTGTTCCTCAAGCACGTGCACGCCGGCACCCCGTACCACTGGGACCTGCTGGCCGGCGCCCGTGGCGTCCAGCTCGCCGAGCTGGGCCTGCGGTCCTCGGCCGAGGGCCGCCGCATCGAGGTCCCGGAGATCTCGCTGTGACCATCCGACTCCCGGACGCGGACGGGGGCCTGCGGACGTACGAGCCCAGGACCGAACCGCTCGCCGTCACCCCCGGCATCCCCTTCACCTCCCGTACGGTCTTCTCGGCGGCGCACGTCGTGGCCGACCCGTTCGCCGACACCACCCCCGACTCGCCCGCCGCCGTCGACTGGGACGCCACCCTCGCCTTCCGCCGCCACCTGTGGTCCCACGGGCTCGGCGTCGCCGAGGCGATGGACACCGCCCAGCGCGGCATGGGCCTGGACTGGGCGGGCGCGGCCGAGCTGATCCGCCGCTCCGCCGCCGAGGCGAAGTCGGTGGGCGGCCGTATCGCCTGCGGCGTCGGCACCGACCAGATCACCGGCGGCACCCTCGCCGCCATCCGCGCCGCGTACGAGGAGCAGCTCGCGGTCGTCGAGGAGGCGGGCGCGCAGGCCATCCTGATGGCGTCCAGGGCGCTCGCGTCCGCCGCGCGCGGCCGGGAGGACTACCTGGCGATCTACGGCCACCTCCTGCGCCAGGCCTCCGAGCCGGTGGTCCTGCACTGGCTCGGCCCGATGTTCGACCCGGCGCTGGAGGGCTACTGGGGCTCGTCCGACCTGGACGCGGCCACCGAGACCTTCCTGGAGGTCATCGCCGCCCATCCCGACAAGATCGACGGCATCAAGGTCTCCCTCCTCGACGCCGGGCGCGAGGTCGAGCTGCGCCGCCGGCTACCGCGGGGCGTCCGCTGCTACACCGGCGACGACTTCCACTACCCCGAGCTGATCGCGGGCGACGACCAGGGCTTCAGCCACGCCCTGCTCGGCATCTTCGACCCGCTCGGCCCGCTGGCCGCCGAGGCGGTACGGGTCCTCGACACGGGCGACACGGCCGGCTTCCGCGCCCTGCTCGATCCGACCGTGGCGCTGTCCCGTCACCTCTTCCAGGCCCCGACCCGCTTCTACAAGACCGGAGTCGTGTTCCTGGCCTGGCTGGCCGGCCACCAGAGCCACTTCACGATGGTGGGCGGCCTGCAGTCCGCCCGCTCCCTGCCGCACTTCGCCCGCGCCTACGAACTCGCCGACGACCTGGGCCTGTTCCCCGACCCGAAGCAGGCCGAGGAGCGCATGAGGAACCTGCTGTCGCTGTACGGGGTGAACCAATGAGCACCGGTCCCGCACGCACCGATCTCGCCCGCTTCTCCATCAACCAGATGACGGTCAGGCAGCTCTCCCTCCCGGAACTGGTCCACACGTGCGTCCAGTTGGGCGTGCAGTGCGTTGGCCTGTGGCGCGAACCCGTCCGGTCGTACGGCGTGGAGGCGGCCGCCAAGCTGGTCCGGGACGCGGGTCTGACGGTCACCACCCTGTGCCGGGGCGGCTTCCTCACGGCGACCGAGCCCGGGGAGCGCGCGGCGGCCCTGGCCGACAACCGCCGCGCGATCGACGAGGCCGCCGCCCTCGGCACGGACACCCTGGTCCTCGTCTCCGGCGGCCTGCCGTCCGGCTCGAAGGACCTGCGGGCGGCCCGCGAGCGCATCGCGGACGCCCTCGCGGAACTCGGGCCGTACGCCGAGGAGCACGGCGTGCGCCTCGCCATCGAACCGCTGCACCCCATGTACGCGTCCGACCGCTGCGTGGTCTCCACCCTCGCCCAGGCCCTGGACCTCGCCGAGCGCTTCCCCGCGCACCAGGTGGGCGTGACCGTGGACACCTACCACCTGTGGTGGGACGACCGGGCGCCCGAGCAGATCGCCCGCGCGGGGGCGGGCGGCCGTATCCACACCTTCCAGCTCGCAGACTGGACCACTCCGCTTCCCGAGGGCGTCCTCAACGGCCGCGGGCAGATCGGCGACGGCTCCATCGACATGCGGGAGTGGAAGGGGTACGTGGAAGCGGCCGGCTACACCGGACCCATCGAGGTCGAACTGTTCAACGAGGGACTGTGGGCCCGGGACGGCCGCGAAGTGCTGGCCGAGACGGCGGAGCGGTTCGTCGCCCATGTGATCCGGTAAAAAATTCCGGATCCCGTACAACCCTCCTTCCGCATCCCGTGTCGAACCCGTCGTCCGGAACTTCTGGGGAGGGGACCCGGGGGGGATCAAGGGGTTCCGGCACGGAGGGGAAAGCCGAGGGGGTGCGCCCGGTCGACGGACCGGGCGCACCCCCTCGAAACCTCCGGGCGCCGCCGCCCGGGGCTCCGGAAGCCGGGGTCTAGAAGAAGACCCCGCACCGCAGCAGCACGTTCGCGTACGGCCGTGCCTCCCCCGTGCGCACCACCAGCCGGGCCCCCGCCGACAGCTCCTTCAGCCGCTCGTGCGGCACCAGCGCCAGCTCCGGGAAGTGGCCGTCCAGCAGCGCGCCAGCCGCCGGATTGGCGTCCCGCACCTCCTCGGCGGCCGTGGCCCCCTCCACCACCAGCTCGGCCAGCAGCCCGTCCAGGACCTCCGCGAACGAGGGCACACCCGCGCGGAAGGCGAGGTCCACCACGCGCGGTCCGTCCGGTATCGGCATGCCCGCGTCGCACACCAGCACCCCGTCACCGTGCCCCAGCGCGGCCAGCGCACCGGCCAGATGACGATTGAGAATGCCCGCCCTCTTCACCGGTCACCGCCCCGCTCACCGAGTGCCTCGGCCTCCGCCGCCGTCGGATACGACTCCTGCGCGCCGCGCCGCGTCACCGCCGCCGCGCCCACCAGGGCCGCGTAGGCCGCCGCCGCCGGCAGCGCGGCGCCCGACCCCAGCTTCCAGGCCAGGGCTGCCGTGAACGCGTCGCCCGCGCCGGTGGTGTCCACCGCGTCCACCCGCACCGACGGCACCCGGGCCACACCGGAGGAGTCGCACACCAGCGCCCCGGCCGCGCCGAGCGTCACCACCACCGAGCGCGGGCCCCGGGCCAGCAGCAGGGATGCCCAGTCCGCCGGTTCACCGCTCGCCCCGTCCTCACCGAGGAGCACCCTGGCCTCGTGTTCGTTGACGATCAGCGGATCGCAGGCCGTCAGCACCTCCGCGGGCAGCGCGCGCGGCGGGGACGGGTTCAGCACGAACCGGCTGCCGCCCGCCAGGTTCCGTACGACCTCCACGACCGTCTCCAGCGGGATCTCCAGCTGCGCCGACACCACCCGCGAGGCGCGCAGCAGACCGGTGGCCTCCCGCATGTCCGCCGGGGTGAGCCGGGCGTTGGCGCCGGGCGACACCACGATGCTGTTGTCCCCGGAGGGATCGACGGTGATCAGCGCGACACCGGTCGGCGCCCCGCCCACCAGCACGCCCGCCGTGTCCACCCCGGCCGCCCGCTGCGCGTCCAGCAGCAGCCGGCCGTGCGCGTCGTCGCCGACCCGGGCCAGCAGGGCGGTGCGCGCGCCGAGCCGGGCGGCCGCGACCGCCTGGTTGCCGCCCTTGCCGCCCGGATGGACGGCCAGGTCGCCGCCCAGCACCGTCTCGCCGGCGGCCGGCCGCCGCTCGACCCCGATCACCAGGTCGGCGTTGGCCGAACCCACGACCAGGAGGTCGTAGTCGTACATGGAATTGACTCCCCTGAGAGATGACCGGGGCGGGCGGCCCCGAGGACCACCCGCCCGCTCGCCGATGTCAGCCGGTGAACCCGGCCACGTTCTCCTTCGTGACCACCTTCACCGGCACCTTGATGGCCGCCCCGACCTTCTTGCCCTGGACCGCCTTGAGCGCGTTGTCGACCGCGATCCGGCCGAGCTGGCTGGGCTGCTGCGCCACGGACGCGTACAGGGTGCCGCCCTCGACCGCCTTCAGTCCGTCCGGGGTGCCGTCGAAGCCGACCACCTGGACCGACCGGCCGGCCTTGGCGCCCAGCGCCTTGATCGCGCCGAGGGCCATCTCGTCGTTGGCGGCGATGACGCCCTGCACGTCGGGGTGGGCCTGCAGCAGGTTCGACATCACGTCGAGCCCCTTGGTGCGGTCGAAGTCGGCCGGCTGCTGGGCGAGGACCTGGATGCCCGGGTAGGACTTCAGGCCCTTGGCGAAGCCCGCCGCCCGCTCACGGGCGGCGGAGGTGCCCGCCTGGCCCTGCAGGATGACGATCTTCCCCTTGCCGCCGAGCTTCTCGGCGACCGTCTTCGCGGCCAGTTCACCGCCGGCCACGTTGTCCGAGGCCACCAGGGCGTTCACGGTCGCCTTGTTGACCCCGCGGTCGACGGCGATGACCGGGATCCCGGCCTTGCCGGCGGCCTTCACGGAGTTGCCGGCCGCGTCCGAGTCCACCGGGTTGACGATGATCGCGCCGAGGTGCGAGCTGGTGAAGTTCTGGAGCTGGTTGGCCTGCTGCGAGGCGTCGTTCTGGGCGTCCGTCACCGTCAGGTCCACGCCCAGCTTCTTCGCCTCGGCCTGGGCACCCGACCGGATCTGCACGAAGAACGGGTTGTTGAGGGTGGACAGGGACAGGCCCATCTTCGGGTTCGTGGAAGAGGAGGAGCCGTTGTGCAGGAAGGAGGTCGCGCCGACGATCGCCACGGTGACGACAGCCGCGAGCGCGTACGTCCCGGCCTGCCTGCCCTTGCCGCCGGGAGAGGCACCGGCCGCCGCCGGGGCCGCGCCCGCCTTGCGGCGCAGCGTGTCGAAGAGCACGGCCAGCGCGATCACGACGCCGATGACGACCTGCTGCCAGAAGGCGGAGACGTTCAGCAGGTTCAGGCCGTTGCGCAGCACCGCCAGGATCAGCGCGCCGATCAGCGTGCCGGACGCCTTGCCGGTGCCGCCCGCGAGCGAGGCGCCGCCGATCACGACCGCGGCGATCGCGTCCAGCTCGTAGCCGTCGGCGGCCTGGGGCTGCGCGGAGGACAGCCGGGAGGCGAGCACGACACCCGCGACGGCGGCGAACACGCCGGACAGGGCGTAGATGGCGAGCTTCTGCTTCTTCACCCGCAGGCCGGACAGACGCGCGGCCTCCTCGTTGCCGCCGATCGCGTACATCGAGCGGCCGATGTAGGTCCGGCCGAGCACGAGGGCGGCGATCAGGCCCATCACGATCATCACGAGGACCGGTACCGGCAGCCAGCCGCCGAGCGTGTCACCGAGGTGCGAGACGGAGTCGGGGAAGGGGATCGGGGAGCCGCCGGAGATCACCAGTGACAGACCGCGGGCCACCGACAGCATGGCGAGCGTCGCGATGAACGGCGGGAGCTTGCCGTACGCGATGAGGAAGCCGTTGACGAGTCCGGCGGCGATGCCGGTCACGACGGCCAGCAGTACCGCCACGACGACCGGTACGCCGTGCGACGTGGCGGTCCAGGCGAGGACGGTGGCCGACAGGGCCGCCACCGAGCCGACCGACAGGTCGATGCCCGCCGAGACGATGACGAAGGTGACTCCGAAGGCGAGGACGGCGGTCACGGCCGCCTGGACGCCGACGTTGAGCAGGTTGTCGGTGGTCAGGAAGTCGCCCGACAGCGTCGACATGGCGATGACGAGGACGATCAGCGCGGTCAGCGCGCCGTTCTCCAGGAGCAGACGGCGTACCGCCGTGGCGCCACCGGCGCCCGTCGTGCTCTTGAGCGTGTCAGTGGCCACGAGCGGCCTCCTTGTCGGTCGTGGGGTTGCTGACGGCGAGTGCCATCACGGAGTCCTGGGTGGCCTCGTCGGCGGACAGTTCGCCCGCGATCCGGCCCTGGGCCATCACCAGCACCCGGTCGCTCATGCCGAGCACCTCGGGCAGATCGCTGGAGATCATGAGTACGGCGGCGCCGGCCGCGGTGAGTTCGTTGATGAGCTGGTAGATCTCGACCTTGGCGCCGACGTCGATGCCGCGCGTCGGCTCGTCGAGGATCAGCACCTTGGTGTCCGCCAGCAGCCACTTGCCGATGACGACCTTCTGCTGGTTGCCGCCGGACAGGGTCCGCACGTGCTGGCCGAGTCCGGCCATCCGCACGCCGAGCTGCCCGGCGATCCTCGCGGCGGCCTCGCGCTGGCCCCTGAGGTCTACGAGCCCCGCGCGCGTGGCGGCGCGCATGGTCACCAGGCCGAGGTTCTCCTCGACCGACTGGTCGAGCACCAGGCCCTGGCCCTTGCGGTCCTCCGGGATCAGTCCTACGCCGGCCCCCATGGCGGCGTTGACGTCGTGGCCCTTCAGCGCCGTGCCGGCGACCTTCACGGCCCCCTTGTCGTACCGGTCCGCCCCGAACACCGCCCGGACGACCTCGGTACGGCCGGCGCCGACCAGCCCGGCGATGCCGACCACCTCACCGGCGTGCACCTCGAAGCTGACGTCGTGGAAGACACCGTCGCGGGTCAGGCCCTCGACGCTGAGCAGCGCGCCGCCCCGGCCGGCCCGTTCGCGCGGGTACTGCTGCTCGATGGCGCGGCCCACCATGAGCCGGACGAGCTCGGCCTCCGGTGTGGCTGCCGGGACCTGCCCGACGCTCCTGCCGTCCCGGATGACGGTGACCCGGTCGCCCAGGGCGGCGATCTCCTCAAGGTGGTGGGTGATGAAGACGATCCCGACGCCGTCCTCGCGCAACTGGCGCACGATGCGGAAGAGCTTGTCGACCTCCTCGGAGGTGAGCACGGCGGTCGGCTCGTCCATGATCAGCACGCGCGCGTCCAGGCTGAGCGCCTTGGCGATCTCGACCATCTGCAGGCCCGCGATGCCGAGTTCGCGCACCCGCGCGCGGGGGGACACGTTCACGCCGACCCGCTTCAGCAGGACCTCGGCGTCGGCCTCCATCCGGTTCCGGTCGATCAGCCCGAACCGGCGCGGCTGCCGGCCGAGGAAGATGTTCTCGGCGACCGTCAGGTCGGGAACGAGGTTGAACTCCTGGTAGATGGTGGCGATCCCGAGGCGTTCGGAGTCCTGCGCACCGTGGATGCGCACCTCCTCGCCGCCGACGAGGATCCGCCCGGCGTCGGGCGTGTAGGCACCGGAGAGCATCTTGATCAGCGTGCTCTTGCCCGCGCCGTTCTCACCGAGCAGCACATGGACCTCGCCCCGGCGCAGGTCGAAGTCGACAGCGTCCAGCGCCACCACGCCGGGAAAGGTCTTCCGGATGCCCTCGATGCGCAGCAACTCGTCCTGGTCGCTCACGACTCGCTCCTGTTCGTCACGGGGTTCTCGGCGGGGGGCGCGCCGCACGAGCGGCGCACGACAAGGCGGGCGGGGAGGGTGACGGACTCGCCGGGCCGTCCCTCGATGCGGTCCACCAGGGCCCGTACGGCGGCCCGGCCCAGCTCGCCCGTGGGCTGGGCGATCGCGGTGACCGGCGGATCGGTGTGCACGAACCAGCGGATGTCGTCGAACGCGGCGAGCGCGATGTCGTCCGGGACGCGCAGCCCGCGCGCGCGGATCGCGTCCAGGGCGCCGAGCGCCATCAGGTTGTCCGCGGCGAAGACCGCCTCGGGCGGCTCCGGCAGGTCGAGGAAGCCCTCGGTGACCCGCCGGCCGCTCTCGGCCTGGAAGTCGCCCTGGCCGGTGTAGGCATCCGGCAGGTCAAGACCGTACTCGGCCAGGGCGGCCCGGAAGGCCTCGACGCGCTCGCTTCCGGTGGTGGTGGCCGCGGGCCCGGAGATGATCGCGAGCCGCCGGTGGCCGAGCCGGTACAGGTGCGCGACGAGGTCCCGTACCGCGCGCTGCCCGTCGGCCCGCACCACGGGCACCTCGACACCCGGGATCCACCGGTCGACGAAGACCATCGGCGTCCCCGCGCGCGCGGCGTCCAGCATCAGCGGGGAGCCGCCGTCGGTGGGGGAGACCAGCAGGCCGTCTATGCGGCGGTCCAGCAGGGTCCGCACATGGTGGTCCTGGAGATCCGGCCGCTCGTCGGCGTTGCCGATGATCACGCTGTAGCCGAGCGCGCGGGCCTCCTCCTCGACGGAGCGGGCCAGCTCGGTGAAGTACGGGTTCATGACGTCGCTGATGACCAGGCCGAGGGTGCGGGTCTGATCGGTGCGCAGGGAACGGGCGACGGCGTTGGGGCGGTAGCCCAGCGCCTCGACGGCGGCCAGCACGCGTGTGCGTGCGTCCGCGCTGACCGACGGGTGCTCGTTCAGGACGCGCGACACCGTGGCGACCGAGACGCCCGCCGCGGCGGCGACGTCCTTGATGCTCGCCATCGCGGGCTCCACCTCCTTGTGGAACTCATGGAATCGATTACATCGACATGCACGAAGGATTGGAATCGATTACACGGGCGTAAATCAACCCCTCGACGGGTTCCTGAGACCGGATCGTGATGTCAGACCCGGCCGGTACCTTCGGGTCATGGCTCAACAGGCGGGGAACCCCACGGGCGAGCGGCGGCTCGCCGTGCTCGAAGGCGTGCTGGAGCGGATCACCTACGCCAACGAGGAGAACGGCTACACCGTCGCCCGCGTCGACACCGGCCGGGGCGGCGGGGATCTCCTGACGGTGGTCGGCGCGCTGCTCGGCGCCCAGGTCGGGGAGTCGCTCCGGATGGAGGGCCGCTGGGGCTCGCACCCGCAGTACGGCAAGCAGTTCGTCTGCGAGAACTTCACGACCGTCCTGCCCGCCACCGTCCAGGGCATCCGCCGCTACCTGGGATCCGGGCTGGTCAAGGGCATCGGCCCGGTCTTCGCCGACCGCATCACCCAGCACTTCGGCCTGGACACCCTCGCGATCATCGAGGAGGAGCCGAAGCGGCTGATCGAGGTCCCCGGCCTCGGCCCCAAGCGGACGAAGAAGATCGCCGACGCCTGGGAGGAACAGAAGGCGATCAAGGAGGTCATGCTCTTCCTCCAGACCGTCGAGGTCTCGACATCCATCGCCGTACGGATCTACAAGAAGTACGGCGACGCGTCCATCTCGGTCGTGAAGAACCAGCCCTACCGGCTGGCCGCCGACGTCTGGGGCATCGGCTTCCTCACCGCCGACCGGATCGCCCGGTCCGTCGGCATCCCGCACGACAGCCCCGAGCGCGTGAAGGCGGGTTTGCAGTACGCCCTGTCGCAGTCCGCAGACCAGGGCCACTGCTTCCTGCCGGAGGAACGGCTGATCGCGGACGCGGTGAAGCTGCTCCAGGTCGACACCGGCCTGGTCATCGAGTGCCTCGCCGAACTGGCCGGGCCGCCCGAGGAGGGCGAGGATCCGGGCGTCGTCCGGGAGAAGGTGCCCGGTCCGGACGGCGACGCGGAGCCCGTGAACGCCGTCTACCTGGTGCCCTTCCACCGCGCCGAACTCTCCCTGTCGGCCCAGCTGCTGCGGCTGCTGCGCACCCCGGAGGACCGCATGCCCGCCTTCCGGGACGTGGCCTGGGACAAGGCGCTCGGCTGGCTCAGGGGCCGCACCGGCGCCGACCTCGCCCCCGAGCAGGAGGCCGCCGTACGGCTCGCGCTGACCGAGAAGGTGGCCGTGCTCACCGGCGGCCCCGGCTGCGGCAAGTCCTTCACCGTCCGCTCGATCGTGGAGCTGGCCCGCGCCAAGCGCGCCAAGGTGCTGCTCGCCGCGCCCACCGGGCGGGCCGCCAAGCGGCTGGCCGAGCTGACCGGCGCCGAGGCCTCCACGGTCCACCGGCTGCTGGAGCTCAAGCCCGGCGGCGACGCGGCCTACGACCGGGACCGCCCCCTGGACGCCGATCTGGTGGTCGTGGACGAGGCCTCGATGCTGGACCTGCTGCTCGCCAACAAGCTGGTCAAGGCCGTGCCGCCGGGGGCCCACCTGCTCTTCGTCGGCGACGTCGACCAGTTGCCCAGCGTCGGTGCCGGGGAGGTGCTGCGCGATCTGCTCGCCGAGGGCGGCCCGGTGCCGGCGGTGCGGCTGACCCGGGTCTTCCGGCAGGCCCAGCAGTCCGGCGTCGTCACCAACGCGCACCGCATCAACGCCGGGCAGCACCCGCTCACCGACGGGCTGAAGGACTTCTTCCTCTTCGTCGAGGACGACACCGAGGAGGCCGGCCGGCTCACCGTGGACGTGGCCGCCCGCCGGCTCCCGGCCCGGTTCGGCCTGGACCCGCGCCGGGACGTGCAGGTGCTCGCCCCGATGCACCGGGGCCCGGCCGGCGCCGGCACCCTCAACGGGCTGCTCCAGCAGGCCATCACACCGGGCCGGCCCGAGCTGCCGGAGAAGCGGTTCGGCGGTCGGGTCTTCCGTGTCGGCGACAAGGTCACCCAGATCCGCAACAATTACGAGAAGGGGGAGAACGGTGTCTTCAACGGCACCGTGGGCGTGGTCACCTCGCTCGACCCGGTCGACCAGCGTCTGACGGTGCTGACCGACGAGGACGAGGAGGTTCCCTACGACTTCGACGAACTGGACGAACTGGCCCACGCGTACGCGGTGACCATCCACCGGTCGCAGGGCAGCGAGTATCCCGCCGTGGTGATCCCCGTCACCACCGGGGCGTGGATGATGCTCCAGCGGAACCTGCTGTACACGGCGGTGACACGGGCGAAACGGCTGGTGGTACTCGTGGGTTCACGCAAAGCGATCGGACAGGCGGTGCGCACGGTGTCGGCGGGCCGGCGCTGTACGGCTCTGGACTTCCGGCTCCGCGGTTCCTGAGCGCCTCTGACCAGCGGCTCCGACATGCGTCATAAAAAATGATCGATCAAATGAGTCACGAAGGTCACAGAGTACTTCCGGTGACCGGTCGAAGCGGGCAGGATGAGCAGGTTGGCGGCACTGAGTGCCGCCGATGGGCCCAATGGTCGACCCCGAGTGCACTCTCCTGAGCCAAATGGGGGATGGTAGAGACAGTCAGGGCACCTCGAAGATGAGGCACTACGTCGGTGAGGGAAGACGTGAGCGACAACTCTGTAGTACTGCGGTACGGCGACGGCGAGTACACCTACCCGGTGGTCGACAGCACCGTCGGTGACAAGGGCTTCGACATCGGGAAGCTCCGCGCCCAGACCGGTCTGGTGACTCTGGACAGCGGTTACGGCAACACGGCCGCCTATAAATCCGCCATCACCTACCTCGACGGTGAGGCGGGCATCCTCCGGTACCGCGGCTACCCGATCGAGCAGCTGGCCGAGCGCTCCACCTTCCTGGAGGTGGCCTACCTGCTGATCAACGGTGAGCTGCCGACCGTCGACGAGCTGACGACGTTCAAGGGCGACATCACGCGGCACACCCTGCTGCACGAGGACGTCAAGAACTTCTACAAGGGCTTCCCGCGCGACGCCCACCCGATGGCCATGCTGTCCTCGGTCGTCTCGGCGCTGTCCACCTTCTACCAGGACAGCCACAACCCGTTCGACGAGAAGCAGCGCAACCTCTCCACGATCCGCCTGCTCGCGAAGCTCCCGACCATCGCGGCGTACGCGTACAAGAAGTCGATCGGTCACCCGTTCGTCTACCCGCGCAACGACCTCGGCTACGTCGAGAACTTCCTCCGCATGACCTTCTCGGTCCCCGCGCAGGAGTACGAGCTCGACCCGGTCGTCGTCTCCGCGCTCGACAAGCTGCTCATCCTGCACGCGGACCACGAGCAGAACTGCTCGACGTCCACGGTCCGCCTGGTCGGCTCGTCGCAGGCGAACATGTTCGCGTCGATCTCGGCCGGCATCAACGCCCTGTGGGGCCCGCTGCACGGCGGCGCCAACCAGTCCGTCCTGGAGATGCTCGAGGGCATCCAGGCCAACGGCGGCGACGTCGACTCCTTCATCCGCAAGGTGAAGAACAAGGAGGACGGCGTCCGCCTGATGGGCTTCGGCCACCGGGTCTACAAGTCCTTCGACCCGCGCGCGAAGATCATCAAGGCCGCCGCGCACGACGTGCTGTCCGCCCTCGGCAAGTCCGACGAACTGCTGGACATCGCGCTCAAGCTGGAGGAGCACGCGCTCTCCGACGACTACTTCGTCTCGCGCAACCTCTACCCGAACGTCGACTTCTACACCGGTCTGATCTACCGGGCCATGGGCTTCCCGACCGAGATGTTCACGGTCCTGTTCGCCCTCGGCCGTCTGCCGGGCTGGATCGCCCAGTGGCACGAGATGATCAAGGAGCCTGGCTCCCGCATCGGCCGCCCGCGCCAGATCTACACGGGCGTGGTGGAGCGCGACTTCGTGCCGGTCGAGGCGCGCTGAGCACCTGCCGGTCGAGGGGGGCGCCGGTCCGGTGCCCCGCCCGCCGCACAGGGCCTGCTGTCACGGGCGGGCCCTGAGTCGACGGTGATGAGCGAAAGCGGAAGGCGCCCTGACGCCGGTCCCCCCACGGGCCGACGACCAGGGCGCCTTCCCATGTCCCGGTGCGGATTCCCCCCACGGGATCCGGCCGGGCGCTCGGAGAGGACAGCGCCTGAATTCGCTGTCTGAACACCACGGGAAGAACCCGTCGTGCTCCAGTGACGCGGTGCGATCTGCCGGGACAACGCACGCTGGGAGGGCCGCTCAAAGCTTCCCGGTGTACGTGCCCCGGCAACGCATCTCTGAGGAAGTCCCCCAAGACATCCCCAGATGTCGGTCAGCGCCCCCCAAGACGCTGGACTGACATCGCCAACTTAGACCTTCGAACCCCTTCGATGGTTACGTTCGCGTCACTGTGATCTGCGTCTCTTGCATTTGTCCTTTAGGTGCGCAAGAGCCCCGATACGACGATCGGGACCCAAGCGTAAGGATGATGCGCGAGCCTTGTGAAGAGCTTATGTGAGGCTCGCGCCCGACTCCAGGGGGACTGCCACTTCAACTGCGGCTAACCGCCGGTAACCCTGTGCGAGTTCAGTGGAAGCCGCGCAGCCGCAGGCTGTTGGTCACCACGAACACCGAGGAGAAGGCCATCGCGGCGCCCGCGATCATCGGGTTCAGCAGTCCCGCGGCGGCCAGCGGCAGCGCGGCCACGTTGTAGCCGAAGGCCCACACCAGGTTGCCCTTGATGGTGGTGAGGGTGCGCCGGGAGAGCCGGATCGCGTCCGCGGCCACCCGCAGGTCGCCGCGGACCAGGGTCAGGTCGCCGGCCTCGATCGCCGCGTCCGTGCCGGTTCCCATCGCCAGCCCCAGATCCGCGGTGGCGAGCGCGGCCGCGTCGTTGACGCCGTCGCCGACCATGGCCACGGTCCGGCCCTCGCTCCGCAGCCGCCGTACGACGTCCACCTTGTCCTCGGGGAGCACCTCGGCGATCACCTCGTCGATGCCGACCGTACGGGCGACCGACTCGGCGACCGTCCGGTTGTCCCCGGTGAGCAGCACCGGCGTGAGTCCGAGCGCGCGCAGCTCGCGCACCGCCTCCGCGCTGGTCTCCTTCACCGCGTCGGCGACGGCGAGCACCCCGCGGGCCCGGCCGTCCCAGCCGACGGTGACGGCGGTGCGCCCGTCCCGCTCGGCCGCCTCCCGGGCGTGTGCCAGCTCCTCGGGCAGCTCGTCGTACAGCCGCCCCACGGACACCTCACGGCCCGCCACGCGTCCGCGCACGCCGCGGCCGGGCACGTTCTCGAAGTGCTCGACGGCCGGCAGTTCTCCGGCGCGTTCCTCGGCGCCCGCGGCGATCGCCCGGGCGACGGGGTGCTCGGAGGCGTGCTCCAGGGCGCCCGCGAGACGCAGCAGCTCCTTCTCGTCCTCCCCGTCAGCGGCGTACACCTCCTGAAGGGTCATCCGTCCGGTGGTGACCGTGCCGGTCTTGTCCAGGACGACCGTGTCGACGCGGCGCGTGGACTCCAGCACCTCGGGGCCCTTGATCAGGATGCCGAGCTGAGCGCCCCGGCCGGTGCCGACCATCAGCGCGGTCGGGGTGGCGAGGCCCAGCGCGCAGGGGCAGGCGATGATCAGGACGGCGACGGCGGCGGTGAACCCGGCGACGGTGTCACCGGTGACACCCAGCCAGACGCCGAAGGTGCCGAGCGCGATGAGGATGACCACCGGGACGAACACGGCGGAGATCCGGTCGGCGAGCCGCTGCACCTCGGCCTTGCCGTTCTGCGCGTCCTCCACCAGCTTCGCCATCCGGGCGAGCTGGGTGTCGGCGCCGACCCGGGTCGCCTCGACCACCAGCCGGCCGCCCGCGTTGACGGTGGCGCCGGTGACCCGGTCGCCGGGGCCGACGTCCACCGGCACCGACTCGCCGGTCAGCATGGACGCGTCCACCGCGGAGACGCCCTCGGCGACCGTGCCGTCGGTGGCGACCTTCTCGCCGGGCCGGACGACGAACCGGTCGCCGACGGCCAGGGAGGCCACCGGGATCCGCACCTCGCGCCCGTCACGCAGTACCGCCACGTCCTTGGCGCCCAGCTCCATCAGCGCCTTCAGGGCGGCCCCGGCGCGCCGCCTGGAGCGGGCCTCCAGATAGCGCCCGAGCAGGATCAGCGTCACGACCCCGGAGGCGACCTCCAGATAGATGGTGGAGGCGCCGTCCATGCGGGAGACGGTGAACCGGAACTCGTCGTGCATGCCGGGCATGCCCGCGTCGCCGAAGAAGAGGGCCCACAGCGACCAGCCGAAGGCGGCCAGGGTGCCGACCGAGACGAGCGTGTCCATGGTCGCGGCGCCGTGCCGGAGGTTGGTCCAGGCGGCCCGGTGGAAGGGTGCTCCGCCCCAGACCACGACCGGTGCGGCGAGGGTGAGCGAGAGCCACTGCCAGTTGTCGAACTGCAGGACGGGGACCATCGCGAGCAGGACGACCGGGGTGGCGAGCAGCGCGGAAACCAGCAGGCGGTGCCGCAGGGCGCCGAGTTCCGGGTCCTGGCCGGCGCCCCGGGGGGTCTCGGCGGCCGCGGGTTCGGGCTCCGGGGGCGGGGGTTCCTCGGCGGTGTAGCCGGTCTTCACCACGGTCGCGATCAGGTCGGCGACCTGGACGTCTCCGGCGTAGTTGACCTTCGCCTTCTCGGTCGCGTAGTTCACGGAGGCGCTCACGCCGTCCATGCGGTTGAGCTTCTTCTCCACCCGCGCGGCGCAGGAGGCGCAGGTCATCCCGCCGATGAGCAGCTCGACCTCTGAGGTGTCGCCTATCGCGCTCGCCGGTTGGGCGGTGGTGCTGGTCATGTCCGGACTCCAGACATCGGACCGGGCCGTACGGATCCAGTATCAGCTGGTCGGAACGGCCCGGTCGGGGAAGGGAGAGGGTTTTCTCAGGCCCGGCCGGTGAGCTCGAAGCCGGCCTCGTCCACGGCGGCGCGGACGGCCTCGTCGTCGAGCGGGGCCGTGGAGACGACGGTCACCTCGCCGGTGGACGCGACGGCCTTCACCGAGCTGACACCCGGGATCCCGGAGATCTCGCCGGAGACGGATCCCTCGCAGTGGCCACAGCTCATGCCGGTCACCTTGTAGACGGTGGTGACGGAGCCCGAAGTGTCGGTCTGGGCGGTCATGTCGTTACTCCTCGTCGAGGCAGGTGGGGCCAGTGGGGCTCGCGGTGGAACCCCCATGCTCACCACACTATACCCCTAGGGGGTATTTCTCCAAGCATCTCCGGGAGCCAGCGACCACACCCAGGCGACGCCGAGCAGGGCGACGAGTACCAGGCCGCCCGCCGAGACCAACGTGAACAGGTGCTCCTGTCCCGCGCCGGTCCGCGGGAGGTACGGCTGCCCGAACGGCCCCGGGACGGCTTCGGTGCCGTACACCCGTGTCACCAGCCGGCCGGCGACGCCGCGCGTGGCGTCCCACGCAGCGTGCAGCACGCAGACGCCGAGCCAGGTGCCGGTCACCGGCGCGGCGAGGCGGAAGCGCCCGTTCGGGCGGCGCTGGGACAGCAGCGCGGCGCCCGCGATCGCGGTCCACAGTCCGTGCCCGAGCGGGGCGAGCAGCTCGCGCGGGAACTCCGTCTCCAGTACCACCCGCAGATCGGCGGCGTCGGAGAGGAGCACCGCGTCGAAGGCGTAGGCGCAGCTCTCCACCGCCGCGAAACCGAGGCCGACGGCCGCGCCGAGCACCAGCCCGGCCCGCGCCCCGCGCAGGCCGGGCTGCCGGCGCAGCGCGAAGGCGAGCGCGCCGAGCTTCGCCGCCTCCTCGGCCAGGGCGACACAGGTGAACCGCCCCAGGGAGGGGTGGAGCAGATGGGACTCCATCAGCACGGCGCCGGGCACCCCGAGCGCGCCGCCGGCCAGGAAGCAGCCGAGGACCGCGCTGACGCCCAGGTCCCGGCCGTGCCGCTCGTACGCCCACAGCACGAAGACGACGGGGATCAGGAAGCCGCCGAGCAGGACGAGGGCGGGCAGCGGCGCGACGCCGCGCGTGGTGTACGTCGCCACCGCGGTCAGCGCCCACAGGGCGAGGCCCCCCTTGAGGCAACGCCGCCACAGGCCCGCGCCGATGCGGGGGAACGGCGGCGGCGGCTGCTGCGGGCCGGGGATGCGGGCCCGGGGCCTGCCGGGCGGCGGGGAGTGGGTCACGTGGGTCCCCCTCGGACTGCTGCGGGGCGATTTATCCGCACCCTATGCAGGTGCGCCTTTTGTCGCAGTCCGGGTGACCCTGTGGGGTCAGGCGCGGCCGAGCCGGTCGCCCACCAGTGGTTCGAGGTAGCGGACGAGCACGTTCTTGATCTCCTGCACGTAGGCGGTGCGCTCGGCTCCCTCGTGGGCCAGGACCAGCTCGAGTCCGGCCTTGTAGATGCCGAGGCAGACGTGTGCCGTGCGGGTGAGGTCGGCCGGCGGGGCCTCGGGCAGCAGTGAGGCGAGCAGGCCCTCGACGCGGCCGATCAGGGTCGCGTGCAGCTGGTCGTGCGCCTCCGTGATCCCGCCGGGCAGGTCGGGTCCGTGCATCAGCGCGAAGAACACCGGGTGCTCGGTGTTGAAGGCCATGAACCGGTCGACGGCCGAGCCGATGGCCTCCTCCAGCGGGGTGGCGGGATCGACCGGGGCCAGCGCCTCGCCGTAGGTCTCCCGCATCTCGTGCATCAGGCGGTCGCCCAGCTCGATCGCGATCGCTTCCTTGTTCGGGAAGAACTGGTAGAGCGTGCCCGGCGAGACGCCCGCCTCGCGGGCGATGGCGTTGGTGCTGGCGGCGGTGTAGCCGGTGGTGCAGAAGACCTGGGCGGCGGCCTGGAGGAGCTGGGCGATGCGGCGCTCGCCGCGTGCCTGACGGCGGCGCGGCTGCTCGTTCTCCGAGGTGTCGGACACGCGTTATCCCCAGCCCTTCGAAGGCGATTGACAAACGCGAGTGGTCGCTCGCATTCTTGTGAAACGCGAGCGATCTCTCGTGTTTGCCAGTTTATGGCAATGACCGACCCATGCCGCCTGCCTGCACGGACATGGGTCACGGTGAAGGGGACACCGCACGATGACCGAAGTCAACAAGGCGCCGCGCCCCGGGGACGGACCTCCCCGGGCCGGCGGCTGGACGCGTTTCGTCACCGCCCGCCCGCGCCTGTCGCTGCTGGTGGCCCTGGTGCTGACCGCGCTCGCCGTGCTGGCCGGCAGTGGGGTCGCGGACCATCTGGGCAGCGGCGGCTGGGAGGATCCGGCCGCCGAGTCGACGTACGCCACCAAGGCGCTGGAGCGCGAGTTCCCCGACTCCCAGCCCAATCTGCTGCTCCTGGTGGACGCCGGCCGCGCCTCCGTCGACGACCCGGCGGTCGCCGCCGAGGCCCGCGGCCTGGCCGAGCGGCTGGCCGGGGAGCGCGGCGTGACCGGCGTCGGCTCCTACTGGCAGGCCGGCCCCTCGGCGGCGCCCGGCCTGCGTGCCAAGGACGGTCACGAGGCGCTGATCGCCGCCCGCATCACCGGCGACGAGAACGCCATGGGCCGGACGCTGGACCGCATGGCACCCCACTACCGGGGCGCGCACGGCCCGGTGCGGGTGAAGGTCGGCGGTATCGTCGCCGTCCGGCACGAGATGCAGACCATCATCAAGGAGGACCTCACCCGGGCCGAGATGATCGCCCTGCCGATCACACTGGTGCTCCTGGTGATGGTCTTCGGCAGCGCCGTCGCGGCCCTGCTGCCCCTCGGTATCGGCATCGTGGCCATCCTCGGCACCAACGCGGTGCTGCGCGGCCTGACCACCTTCACCGACGTCTCGGTCTTCGCGCTCAACCTCACCACGGCCCTCGGCCTCGGCCTGGCCATCGACTACGCACTCTTCATCGTCCGCCGCTACCGGGAGGAACTGTCCGGCGGGGCCGACCCGTTGACAGCGGTCGGCACGACCCTGCGCACGGCCGGCCGCACGGTGCTGTTCTCCGCCCTCACCGTCGCGGTGTCCCTGGCCGCCATGATGCTCTTCCCGCAGTACTTCCTGCGGTCCTTCGCCTACGCCGGTATCGCCGTGGTCCTGCTGGCCGCCGCCGCCGCCCTCATCCTGCTCCCGGCGACGCTGGTCCTGCTCGGCCACCGGGTCAACTCCCTCGACCTGCGGCGCCTGTTCCGCCGCGGCCGGGAGAGCGCCGGCTCCGGCACCGAGGCGACGGGCGGCACCGGCTGGACGCGCACCGCCGCGCTGGTGATGCGCCGCGCCCCGCTCTTCGCGATCGGCACCAGCGTCCTCCTCGTCGTCCTCGGACTGCCGTTCCTCGGCGTGAGGTTCGGCACCGCCGACGACCGCCAGCTGCCCTCGGGCGCCGAGTCGCACGTGGTGCAGCAGCACCTGCGCGACGGCTTCCCGGGCACCCCCGGCGGCGGCCTCGAGGTCCTCACCGAGGGCGGCGCCACCAAGGCCCAGTACGCCGACTGGAAACAGCGGGTGGCCGCCCTGCCCGGCGTCGCCCGGGTCGACGGCCCCCTGATCAAGGGCGACACGGGCTACTTCACCGTCCAGCCGAAGGGCGAGGCCGTCGACACCGCGGCCCAGAACCTCGTCGGCGACCTGCGCTCCCTGAAGGCCCCCTTCGACACCGAGGTGACCGGCACGGCCGCCGTCCTGGTCGACTCCAAGCACGCGATAGGCGAACGCCTGCCCTGGGCGGGAGCGTTCATCGCGGTCGTCACCCTGCTGCTGGTCTTCCTGCTCACCGGGAGCGTGCTGATACCCCTGCAGGCCGTGGTGCTCAACGCGCTCAGCCTGACCGCGATGTTCGGCGCGGTGGTCTGGGTCTTCCAAGACGGCCATCTGTCCGGCGCGCTGGGCTTCACCAGCCCCGGCTCCATCGAGACCACCCTGCCCGTCCTGATGTTCTGCGTGGCCTTCGGACTCTCCATGGACTACGGCGTGTTCCTGCTCTCCCGCATCAAGGAGGAGTACGACCGCACCGGCGACCACAACGAGGCGGTCCGCCACGGGCTGCAGCGCACCGGCGGGCTGATCACCGCGGCGGCGGTCATCCTCGCGGTGGTGATGGTCGCCATCGGCACCTCCCGGGTGACCAACACCAAGATGCTGGGCCTCGGCATCGCGCTCGCGGTCCTGATGGACGCGATGGTCGTCCGCAGCCTCCTGGTCCCGGCGATCATGCGGCTCACCGGCCGCGCCACCTGGTGGGCCCCCGCCCCGCTGCGCCGCTTCCACCGGCGGTTCGGGCTCAGCGAGGGCGAGGCGCCGGCGCCCGCGCCGGAGAAGGAGACGGCGGGGGTGTGAGCCGACAGCGGGGTGTGGAGCGGCGTCACCGCGTGCGAAGGTGGTCCGCATGAGAGCGGTGGTGTTCGAGAAGTACGGGGAGCCGGCCGAGGTGCGGGAGGTGCCGGACCCGGAGCCGGCCGAGCACGGGGTCGTGGTGCGGGTCGAGGCGACGGGACTGTGCCGCAGCGACTGGCACGGCTGGATGGGCCACGACCCGGACATCACCCTGCCACACGTCCCAGGGCACGAACTCGCCGGAGTCGTCGAGGCGGTGGGCGCCCGGGTGACCGGCTGGCGGCCGGGCGACCGGGTCACCGTGCCCTTCGTCTGCGCCTGCGGAAGCTGCCCGTCCTGCGCGGCCGGCGACCAGCAGGTGTGCGAGCGTCAGACCCAGCCCGGCTTCCACCACTGGGGATCCTTCGCCCAGTACGTGGCGCTCGACCACGCCGACGTGAACCTGGTCGCGGTGCCGGACTCGATGGCGTTCGGCACGGCCGCCGCCCTCGGCTGCCGCTTCGCCACCGCCTTCCGCGCGGTGGTGCGGCAGGGCCGGCTGGCGGCGGGGGAGTGGGTCGCGGTGCACGGCTGCGGCGGGGTCGGGCTGTCGGCGGTGATGATCGCGGCCGCCGCGGGGGCCCGGGTGGTCGCCGTGGACGTCTCGCCCCGGGCGCTCGAACTGGCCCGGACGTTCGGCGCGGCCGCGACGGTGGACGCCGCCGCCGTACCGGACACGGCGGCGGCCGTGCGGGAGCTGACCGGCGGGGGCGCCCATCTCTCCCTGGACGCCCTCGGCTCGCCCGCCACCTGCGCCGCTTCCGTCGGCTCCCTGCGCCGCCGCGGCCGGCATGTCCAGGTGGGCCTGCTGCCCTCGGCCGACGGCACCACACCGGTCCCGCTGGCCCGCGCCATCGCCCTGGAACTGGAGATCCTCGGCAGCCACGGCATGGCCGCCCACGCCTATCCCGGGATGCTGGACCTGGTCGGCAGCGGAGCGCTGCGCCCGGACCTGCTGGTGACGCGGACGATCCCGCTGGACGAGGCCCCGGCCGCCCTCGCCGCCATGGGAGCGGCGCCGGGGTCGGGCGTGACCGTCATCGAGCCGTGGCGCTGAGCGCGGCCCACTCACGGTCCAGGATCGCCATGATCACCTCGTCGGCCCACTCGCCGTCGCGTATCTGCACCTCCCGCCGGACCCCCTCGACCACGAAGCCGGCCTTCTCGTAGACGCGCAGGGCCCGCTGGTTGTGGGCCCAGGCGGCCAGCTCGATGCGATGAAGGCCGAGCGATTCGAAGCCGTGGGCGACGATCAGCCGGGTCGCCTCGGTGCCGATGCCACGGCCCCGGCCGCGGGGGCCGATGAGGGTGCGGAAGGTGCAGCTTCGGGCGACGGCGTCGTACTCGTACAGCACGACCTCGCCCAGCACCTCACCGGTCTGCGGATCGGTGACGGCCAGGTCGACGCGGTCGGGGGCGGTGGCCCGGGAGCCGTACCAGGTGCGCAGCCGCTCCGGCGTCAGGTCGGTGGACGGCTCGAAGGTGAAGCGGACGACCTCGGGGTCGGCGACGATCTCCCCCATGACATCGGCGTCGGCCTCGGTGAACGGCCGCAGAACGGTCCTGCGGCCGGTCAGAACGGGTTTGACGGAGAAACTCATGGGGCGACTGTGCCGCACACGGCAGGTGGGGCACAGGTGGTTTTCGGCGCTCAGTCCGCTCTTCGGCCCCGGTTGCCCGGCCGGGAGGCGACCCAGGCGCGGACGGTGTCGGCGTACCAGTAGGGCTTGCCGGCCTCCACCTGGTCCGGCGGCGGCAGCAGACCGTGCTTGCGGTAGGACCGCACGGTGTCCGGCTGCACCCTGATGTGAGCCGCGATCTCCTTGTAGGACCAGAGCCTTCGGTCGGTCATGCGTCGTACCTCCCCGCGCGCGCCGCGGCGCGGCCGGGGGACGGCCGTCGGGGGAGCCGGGCGGTGCGCTGGTGATCACCAAGCCTGTGCCCGGTGAACGACACCGAGGGGCGACGGGCAAGCGGCTGTCGGCCGGGTGTGACGGAGAACCCGCGTAGGTGCGACATCTGTGACAGGAAAGGGGAGTTTGTGACACGGCCGCAGCAAAGTGGCGCGCGATGCGTCCGGTTCGGGCGACGAGGGGCGCGAGGAGGGAGGTAGGAGCGGGGCGGCGTCGGCGTTCAGGCTCCGCAGGACCTCAGGAACGCCCGGGTGCGCCGGGCGATCGGCAGCGGCTGGTCCGGGTCGCACGGGTACATGTCCTGCTCGACGATCGCGAACAGATCGGCGTCCAGCCGCCCGGCGGCCTCCAATACCGGCCCCAGTGCGGGCACCCCGGACGGCGGTTCGCACATCACGCCCTGGGCGACCGCCGGCCCGAACGGCGTGCCCTTGGCCCGCACGTCGGCGAGGATCTCCGGGTCCACCTGCTTGAGATGCAGATAGCCGATCCGCTCGCCGTAGGTCTCGATCAGCTTGACGCTGTCGCCGCCGCAGTACGCGTAGTGCCCGGTGTCCAGGCACAGCGACACCAGATCGGGGTCGGTGCCGTCGAGGAACCGGGTGACGTTCTCCTCGGTGTCGATGTGCGTGTCGGCGTGCGGGTGGACCACGACCGTGAGGCCGTACCGCTCCCGTACCTCGCGCCCCAGCCGTTCGGTCAGCGCGGTCAGGTCGCGCCACTGCCCGGCGGTCAGCGTGTCGGGCTCCAGCGTCTCGCCCGTCCGGTCGTCCCGCCAGAAGGACGGGATGACGACCAGGTGGCGGGCGCCCATGGCCCGGGTCAGGGCGGCGATGCCGCAGACGTGTTCCCAGGTCCGCTCCCAGACGGCGGCGCCGTGGTGCAGGCCGGTGAAGACCGTGCCGGCCGACACCTTCAGGCCGCGGCGGCCGGTCTCCTCGGCGAGCACCGCGGGGTCGGTCGGCAGATAGCCGTAGGGGCCCAGCTCGATCCACTCGTAGCCCGAGCCGGCGACCTCGTCGAGGAACCGCTGCCAGGGCACCTGCCGCGGGTCGTCCGGGAACCACACACCCCAGGAGTCGGGCGCCGAACCGATCCGGATGCGGGAAAGTGAGGAGGGTGACAAGGACGTCATGGCCGCCAGCCTGCGGGCGCCCGGAAAGCGGTGTCAAGCTGTCGTCCGAATGTCCGGACAAAAGATTGACAGGGTTCGTCCGGCAGGACTAGAAAGCCCGGGAGGAGATACGCGGGGTGAACCGGACAGCACGGAAGGGATGCCGATGGCGTACGACCTGATCACCATGGGGCGGATCGGAGTGGATCTCTACCCGCTGCGGACCGGCGTCCCCCTCGCCCAGGTGTCGGCCTTCGGCAAGTTCCTCGGCGGATCGGCGACCAACGTCGCGGTCGCCGCCGCCCGGCTCGGCCGCAGCACGGCCGTGATCACCCGTACCGGCGACGATCCGTTCGGCACCTATCTGCACGAGGCCCTGCGCGGTTTCGGCGTCGACGACCGCTGGGTCACCCCGGTCCCCGGACTGCCCACGCCGGTCACCTTCTGCGAGGTCTTCCCGCCGGACGACTTCCCCCTCTACTTCTACCGCCACCCCAAGGCGCCCGACCTGGAGATCGACCCCGGCGACCTGGACCTGGACGCCATCGCCGCCGCCCGGATCTTCTGGGTCACCGGCACCGGCCTGAGCGAGGAGCCGAGCCGTACGGCGACCCTCACGGCCCTCGCCCACCGGGCCCGGTCCGGTACGACGGTCTTCGACCTCGACTGGCGCCCCGTTCTCTGGAACGGCACGGCCCGGACCGACCCCGACGAGGTCCGCCCCCACTACGCCGAGGCGCTGCGGCACACCACGGTCGCCGTCGGCAACCTGGACGAGGTGGAGATCGCGACGGGCGTCCGCGAACCCCATGCGGCGGCCCGCGCCCTGCTGGCCGCCGGGGCCGAGATCGCCGTGGTCAAACAGGGACCCAAGGGCGTCCTCGCCGTCGACCGGACCGGCGAGTGCGCAGAGGTCCCGCCCCTGCCGGTCACCGTCCTCAACGGACTCGGCGCCGGCGACGCCTTCGGCGGCGCCCTCTGCCACGGCCTGCTGGCGGGCTGGGACCTGGAGACGACCATGCGGTACGCCAACGCGGCCGGCGCCATCGTCGCCTCCCGCCTGGAGTGCTCCTCCGCGATGCCGACCCCCGCCGAGGTGGCCGCCGCACTCGAAGCCGGAGCGGTGCTGTGAGGGCCGGCCGCGTGGCGGGGACGCACTCCGAGGGCGGGTCGGGGACCCGGCTGCCGCCCGTCGACGTCTCCGAACTGGTCCGCGTCCGCACCCACCACCCCGAGGCCGTCGCCGAGGCCGCCGCCCGCCGCGCCCGGCGCCCGCTGCTGACCACGAGCGGCCGCCTGATGATCGTCGCCGCTGACCACCCGGCCCGGGGCGCGCTCGGTGCCGGCGGCCGCGCTCTCGCCATGGCCAACCGCGCCGATCTGCTGCGGCGGCTGTGCCTCGCACTGTCCAGGCCCGGCGTCGACGGCGTCCTCGCGACCGCCGACATCCTGGACGACCTGCTGCTCCTCGGCGCCCTCGACCACAAGGTCGTCCTCGGCTCCATGAACCGCGGCGGCCTGCAGGGCGCCAGTTTCGAACTGGACGACCGCTTCACCGGTCACCGCCCCGAGGACATCCAGCGGCTCGGCTTCGACGCCGGCAAGCTGCTGCTGCGCATCGACTACGCCGACCCCGGCTCTCTGACCACCCTGGAGTCCGCCGCCCGCGTCATCGACGACATGGCCGCCCGCCGGCTGCCGGTCTTCGTGGAGCCGTTCATCACCAGCCGCACCCCCGAGGGGCGGCTGGTCAACGACCTGTCCGCCGACGCCGTCACCAGATCCATCGCCATCGCCTCCGGCCTCGGCGGCTCCTCGGCCTACACCTGGCTCAAGGTGCCCGTCACCGAGAACCCCGACGACATGGCCCGGGTCATGGAGACCTCGACCCTGCCGGCCGTACTCCTCGGCGGTGACGTCGGCGACTCTCCCGGGGAGCAGACCGCCGCCTTCGAGAAGTGGCGCGGCGCACTGCAACTGCCCACCGTGCGCGGCCTGGTGGTGGGCCGTTCGCTGCTGTACCCGGCGGACGGCGATGTGGCCGCCGCCGTGGACACCGCCGCCGGACTGCTGTGAGGGGCCGCATGACCAGTACCGATCTGCACCTGCCCCGGGGAACCACCGCGAACGGCGGGTACACCCTCGACATCGGCCCCGAGCGCGCCGGATGGGAGTACAGCGGCCTGCGTGTCGTGGAGTTGACACCCGGCGGCAGCCATACGTTCACCACCGGGGGCAGTGAATGGATCGTGCTTCCGTTGCAAGGCGGATGTACCGTGCGAATCGAGGAAAACGAGTTCCAACTCCTGGGGCGCAAGAGCGTGTTCACCGAGGTCTCCGACTTCGTGTACGCGCCCCGCGACGCCCGGGTCCAGATCGCCTCCGGCGCGGGAGGCCGCTTCGCCCTGGCAGGAGCGAAGTGCGAGCGACGACTCCCCGCCCGCTACGGCCCCGCGCCGGAGGTCCCCGTCGAACACCGCGGCAGCGGCACCTGCGCCCGCCGGGTACGCAACTTCGCGGCGGCCGACACCTTCGACTGCGACCGGCTGATCGCCGTGGAGGTCGTCACCCCCGGCGGCAACTGGTCCTCCTACCCGTCGCACAAGCACGACGAGCAGCTGCCGGGTGAGGAGTCCCGGCTGGAGGAGATCTACTACTTCGAGATCGACGGCCCGAACGGTTTCGGCTACCAGCGCGTATTCCCCTCGCGGGAGGGCGGCTCCGACGTCCTCGCCGAGGTCCGCTCCGGCGACGCCGTCCTCGTCCCCGACGGATGGCACGGCCCGTCGATCGCCCAGCCCGGCCACGACATGTACTACCTCAACGTCATGGCGGGACCCGGCGAGAAGCGGGAGTGGCGGATCCGCTTCCACCCCGGCCAAGCAGAGAACACAGGGGGCTACCGATGACGATCAGGCTGACCGTCGCCCAGGCGCTCGTCCGCTTCCTCGCCGCCCAGCACACCGAACGCGACGGCGAGCGGCGGCGGCTGATCGGCGCCACCTGGGGCATCTTCGGGCACGGCAACGTCGCCGGGCTCGGCCAGGCACTGGTCGAGTACGCCGAGGTCATGCCGTACCACCAGGGCCGCAACGAGCAGGCCATGGTGCACGCGGCGGTCGGCTACGCCCGCCAGTCCAACCGCCTGTCCACCCACGCCGTCACGACCTCCATCGGCCCCGGCGCCACCAACCTGGTCACCGGCGCCGCCCTCGCCACCGTCAACCACCTCCCGGTCCTGCTCCTCCCCGGCGACGTCTTCGCCGCCCGCCCCGCCGACCCGGTCCTGCAGCAGCTAGAGGTGCCCTACGCGGGCGACGTCTCGGTCAACGACACCCTGCGCCCGGTGTCCCGGTACTTCGACCGGATCACCCGGCCCGAGCAGCTGATCCCGGGCGCGCTGCAGGCCATGCGGGTCCTCACCGACCCGGTGGAGACCGGCGCGGTCACCCTCGCCCTGCCGCAGGACGTACAGGCCGAGGCGTACGACTGGCCCGAGGAGTTCTTCGCCCGGCGCGTGTGGGTGGTACGGCGCCCCGGCGCGGACCCGACCGAGCTGGCCGAGGCGGTCCAGGCCGTCCGCCGGGCCCGCCGGCCGCTCGTCGTCGCGGGCGGCGGCGTCCACCACAGCCGCGCCGAGGAGGCCCTCGCGGAGTTCGCCGCGGCCACCCGCATACCGGTCGCCTCCACCCAGGCCGGCAAGGGCTCCCTGCGCCACGACCACCCGCAGGACGTCGGCGGCGTCGGCCACACCGGCACCGCCACCGCCGACGAACTGGCCCGCACCGCGGACCTCGTCATCGGTGTCGGCACCCGCTACACCGACTTCACCACCGCCTCCGGCACCCTCTTCGAGAACCCGGACGTCCGCTTCCTCAACCTCAACATCGCGCCCTTCGACGGCCACAAGCTCGCCGGGCTCCCGCTGGTCGCGGACGCCCGCAGCGGCCTGGGCGAACTCACCGAGGCGCTGGTGATGCACGGCCACCGGGCCGCCGGCTCCTACGTCACCGAGTACACCGAGGACAAGGAGCGCTGGGAGCAGCGCGTGGATGCCTGCTTCGAGGCCGACGAGCCCGACGTACGGCCCACCCAGCCGCAGGTCATCGGCGCCCTCGACGCCCTGGCCGACGAGTCCGACATCATCGTGAACGCGGCCGGCTCGCTCCCCGGCGACCTGCACAAGCTGTGGCGGACCAGGTCCCGGGACCAGTACCACCTGGAGTACGGCTACTCCTGCATGGGCTACGAGATCCCGGCCGCGATCGGCGTCAAGCTCGCCGCGCCCGGGCGAAACGTGTGGGCGCTGGTCGGCGACGGCACGTATCTGATGATGCCGACGGAGATCGTGACCGCCGTCCAGGAGGGCGTCGCGATCAAGGTCCTGCTGGTGCAGAACCACGGGTACGCGTCGATCGGCGGCCTGTCGGAGTCGGTGGGCGGCGAGCGGTTCGGCACCGCCTACCGTCACCGCGCGGCCGACGGCACCTTCACCGGTGCCCCGCTGCCGGTGGACCTCGCCGCCAACGCGGCCAGCCTCGGCATGCGGGTGCTGCGCGCGCGGACGGTCCGGGACCTGCGGGCGGCGCTCGCCGAGGCACGCGCGGCCGACACTCCCACATGTGTCTACGTGGAGACCGAAACGTCCGACACTGTGTCGGGCGCGCCTCCGGCGCAGGCCTGGTGGGATGTTCCTGTGGCCGAGACCGCGACCCGATCGTCCGCGGTCAAGGCGCGTGAGCTGTACGAACGGCACGTCTCGACCCGACGCCGCCATCTGTAGAAGGAGTCTTAGGGCATGACGAAGATCGTCAACCACTGGATCGGCGGCAAGACCGCCGAAGGCGCGTCGGGTACGTACGGGCCGGTCACGGACCCGGCGACCGGCGCGGTCACCACGAAGGTCGCGTTCGCGTCGGTCGAGGAGGTGGACGCGGCGGTCGCCGCCGCCAAGGACGCCTACCTGACCTGGAGCCAGTCCTCGCTGGCCCAGCGGACCAACATCCTCTTCAGGTTCCGGGCGCTGCTCGACGCGCACCGGGACGAGATCGCCGAGCTGATCACCGCCGAGCACGGCAAGGTGCACTCGGACGCCCTCGGCGAGGTGGCGCGCGGCCTGGAGATCGTCGAGCTGGCCTGCGGCATCAACGTGCAGCTCAAGGGCGAGCTGTCGACGCAGGTGGCGAGCCGGGTGGACGTGTCGTCGATCCGGCAGCCGCTGGGTGTCGTCGCGGGCATCACCCCGTTCAACTTCCCGGCGATGGTCCCGATGTGGATGTTCCCGATCGCCATCGCCTGCGGCAACACGTTCGTGCTGAAGCCGAGCGAGAAGGACCCGTCGGCGGCCGTCCGGCTGGCCGAGCTGCTCGCCGAGGCCGGACTGCCCGACGGTGTCTTCAACGTCGTGCACGGTGACAAGGTGGCCGTGGACCGGCTGCTGGAGCACCCGGACGTCAAGGCCGTCTCCTTCGTCGGCTCGACCCCGATCGCCCGCTACATCCACACCACCGCCTCCGCGGCCGGCAAGCGGGTGCAGGCCCTCGGCGGCGCCAAGAATCACATGCTGGTGCTGCCGGACGCCGACCTGGACGCGGCCGCCGACGCGGCGGTCTCGGCGGCCTACGGCTCGGCCGGCGAGCGCTGCATGGCGATCTCCGCGGTCGTGGCCGTCGGCGCGATCGGCGACGAGCTGGTGGAGAAGATCCGCGAGCGGGCCGAGAAGATCAAGATCGGTCCCGGCAACGACCCGGCGTCCGAGATGGGCCCGCTGATCACCGCCGTCCACCGCGACAAGGTCGCCTCCTACGTCAAGGGCGCCGCGGACGAGGGCTGCGAAGTGGTGCTGGACGGCACCGGCCACACCGTGGAGGGCTTCGAGGACGGCCACTGGATCGGCCTCTCGCTGCTCGACAGGGTTCCGGTCACCGCCCGTGCCTACCAGGACGAGATCTTCGGCCCCGTCCTGTGCGTGCTGCGCGCCGAGACGTACGAGGAGGGCGTGGCCCTCATCAACGCCTCGCCGTTCGGCAACGGCACCGCGATCTTCACCCGGGACGGCGGCGCGGCCCGCCGCTTCCAGCTCGAGGTCGAGGCCGGCATGGTCGGCGTCAACGTCCCGATCCCGGTCCCGGTCGGCTACCACTCCTTCGGCGGCTGGAAGGACTCGCTCTTCGGCGACCACCACATCTACGGCAACGACGGCACGCACTTCTACACCCGCGGCAAGGTCGTCACCACCCGCTGGCCGGACCCGGCGGACGCCCCCGCGGGCGTCGACCTGGGCTTCCCGCGCAACCACTGAGAACGCCCCGTCGGGCCGTCCGGATACCGGACGGCCCGACATTTTTTTGCCCTGGCACCTGCGGTTCCCGTTTTCGCGGATGAAACGGGCAAGCCATGAGGGATCTGTCTTTTGCCTTCGAAAGCAAGGTCATGAATCCCTTCGGCTTACTGAATGAACTGCTGCGTGATCAGTGCCTACGAAAGCGATGTGAACTGCGTCGCTTTACGAGTGCGGAATCCGAAGGTGAACCCCCATTGACGCGGCGGTTTTCGAAGGGGTTCTCTAAGCAGCGCCGGGAGCGGACGAGAGAGACGTACGACGATCCGCCGGAGGCGATAGCGCTCCCGACCCCCACCCTCAGTCGCACGAGTCGATCGGAACCCCGCCGCATGACCGACACGCTCCGCCCTGTCGACACAGCCGTCACAGACGCTTCCGGCATCCCTGACGGCCCCCAGAAGCTCAAGCGTTCCATCGGCGTCGTCGGCGGCACCCTGCTGACGCTCTCGTGCGTCACGCCCGCGTCCACGCTCTTCGTGGTCATCCCGGACCTGTTCGGCTCCCTCGGCACCGCCACCGCCCTGACGATCGCCATCGGCTCCCTCCTCTGTATCGCCGTGGCGTTCTGCTACTCCGAGCTGGGCACCCTCATCCCCAGCGCGGGCGGCGAGTACGCCATGGTGTCGACGATGGCCGGGCGGCTCGCGGGCTGGCTGGTCTTCGTGCTGTCCCTCCTGGTGGTGATGATCGTCCCGCCCGTGATCGCGATGGGCACGGCCGACTACCTGGCCCCGATCGTCCACCTGGACCCGGCCATGACCGGCGCCGGCGTGATGCTGCTCGCCACCCTCGCCGGACTGCTCGACCTGCGGGCCAACGCCTGGATCACCGGCATCTTCCTGGTCCTCGAGGTCATCGCGGCCGGCGTGGTCGCCCTGCTGGGCTTCTCGCACAGCCACCGCGGCGTCGGCAGCCTGGTCTCCATGCAGGTGGCCGGCCCGAGCGGCCACACCGACCCGGTGACGGCCATGCTCGTCATATCCGGGCTCGCCATCGCCCTCTTCGCCACCCAGGGCTTCTCGACCGCCGTCTACCTCTCCGAGGAACTGGAGCACCCGCGCCGCAACGTCGCCCGCACGGTGCTGGCCACCCTCGCCATCTCCTCGGTCGTCATCATCGTGCCGGTCGCCGCGATCACCATGGGCGCCTCCGACATCGAGGAACTCACCAGCGGCGACATCAGCTCCATGGTCACCGCCTGGTCCAACTCCGCGGTCGGCACCTTCGTGAGCCTCTGCGTGGCCCTCGCGATCATCAACGCGGGCATCGTCATGGTCATCCAGAACTCCCGCGTCCTGTTCGCCTCCGCCCGCGACAAGGCCTGGCCCGAGCCGGTCAACAACGTCTTCTCCAAGCTCGGCCGCTTCGGCTCGCCCTGGGTCGCCACCCTGGCGGTCGGCGTCCCCGGCGCGCTGCTCTGCTTCGTCAACCTGGACACCCTGTACGGCGTCACCGGTGTCTCCGTGACCGGCATGTACATCCTCGTCGCGGTCGCCGCCCTGCTGTGCCGCCGCGGCTCCCACAAGCACACCTCCGCCTGGCGGATGCCGCTGTGGCCCGCGATGCCGATCCTGCTGATCGTGGTCCTCGCCTACATCCTCACCCAGCAGGAGGCGAGCTACCTGCTGTGGACCGGCGGCATCACCGCGGTCGCCACCCTCTACTGGGCCTTCTACCTGCGCCCGCGCCGCGACACCCGCTGGCTGGTGTCGATCCCGGAGGACGAGCAGGCCTGAGGACCCGGCCGAAGTCCCTGGCCACCACCGCGCACGACCCCTCGCCCTCGCCCTCGCCGCCCGCACTCCGACGGGCGGCGAGGGCGACGTCGTTCCCGCGGCCCGCGTCGGCCACCTTCCCGGTGGCGCCGGCCCGGTCCGGTACCACGCCTGGAGTACGGGTGAGCGTGTCCGTACGCCGCAAGGAGGGTGGGCGTTCAGCCCCTGGGCCGCATGCGCTGTCGGTGGCGGCCCGTACCGTTGATGCATGGATCTTCGAGCGCCCGGACCCCGGGGACTGCTGAAGGGGCCGCGCCGGCTGCTGGCCGCCGCGGCCGCCGTCGTGGTGCTCGCCGGGGCCGGGACGTGGTCGGCCGTCGCGTCCGACGACGGGCCCGGGGTGCGCCGGACCGACCGGGTCATGACCATGGCCGACGGCACCCGCCTGGACACCTCGTACTTCACCGGCGCCTCCGCCGGCCGCCGCCCCGCCGTCCTGATCGGCCACGGCTTCGGCGGCAGCAAGAACGACGTGCGGCAGGAGGCCGAAGATCTCACCCGCGCCGGATACACGGTGCTGACCTGGTCGGCCCGCGGCTTCGGCCGCTCCACCGGGAAGATCGGTCTGAACGACCCGGAGCACGAGGTCGCCGACGTCTCCGGGCTCATCGACTGGCTGGCCGAGCAGCCCCAGGTCCGCCTCGACGGCGAGGGCGACCCGCGGGTGGGCGTGACCGGCGGCTCCTACGGCGGCGCGATCTCCCTGCTCGCCGCCGGACACGACCGCCGCGTCGACGCCATCGCCCCGGCCGTCACCTACTGGAACCTGGCCGACGCCCTCTTCCCGAACGGCGTCTTCAAGAAGCTCTGGGCCGGCGTCTTCTTCAACACCGGCGGCGGCTGCGCCAGGTTCGAGCCCGCCCTGTGCCGGATGTACGACCGGGTCGCCGAGTCCGGCACCCCGGACGACGCCGCCCGCGAGCTGCTCCGGGAACGCTCGCCGGTCGCGGTCGCCGACCGCGTCAAGGTGCCCACGCTGCTGCTGCAGGGCCAGACCGACTCCCTGTTCACCCTCGCCCAGTCCGACGCCGCCGAGAAGGCGATCCGCGCGAACGGCGCCCCCGTTGACGTCGACTGGATCGCGGGCGGACACGACGGCGGCGACATGGAGGACGGCCGGGTGCGGGAGCGGGTGACCGCCTGGTTCGACCACTACCTCAAGGGCGAGAAGTCCGCCGGCACCGGCCCCGCCTTCCGCGTCACCCGCACCGGCGGCGTCGACTCCACCGACGGCGCCGCCCGGCTGCGCGGCGCGAGCGCCGGCGCCTACCCGGGCCTGCGCGACCACCCGCGCGCCATCGCCCTGACCGGCCGCGAACAGCACGTGACCAACCCGGCCGGCGCCAGCCCGCCCGGCGTCTCCGCGCTGCCCGGCCTAGGCGGCTCCGGCGGACTCTCCCAGCTCTCCGCGCTCGGCGTCGGAGTCTCCCTCGACTTCCCCGGGCAGTACGCCCGGTTCGACTCGGCCCCCCTCACCCGCGACCTGCGGATCACCGGCACGCCGACCGCCACCGTCCACGTCACCTCCACCACCGGCGACGCCGTCCTGTTCGGCAAGGTGTACGACGTGGGCCCCGACGGCACCCGGCAGGTGCTGCCCTCCCAGCTCGTCACACCCCTGCGGGTCACCGGCGCCAAGGCCGGCAAGGACGTCAAGGTCACCCTCCCGGCGATCGACCACGAGGTGCGCAAGGGCCACCGGCTCCGCCTGGTCCTCGCCTCCACCGACCTCGGCTACGCCTCACCGGCCGCCCCGGCCACGTACACCGTGTCCCTCAGGTCGGACCTGAGCGTGCCGACCGCGCCCGCCGTCGCCACCGCGGCGGCCCCGCTGCCCGCCTGGGTGTGGTGGCTGCCCCTGGCCGGGGCCGTGGGCGCGCTTGCCCTGCTGGTCACCGGCCGCCGGCCCACGGCCGCCCCCGCGCCCGATCCGGCGCTCGCCGACGTCCCGCTGCAGATAACGGACCTGAGCAAGCGATACGCCAGGTCCGCCGACCGGTACGCGGTGCGTGAGCTGTCCTTCCGCGTGGAGAAGGGCCAGGTCCTCGGCCTGCTCGGGCCCAACGGCGCGGGCAAGACCACCACCCTGCGCATGCTGATGGGCCTCATCGGGCCCGACGGCGGGGAGATCCGCGTCTTCGGCCACGCCGTCCGGCCCGGCGCCCCCGTGCTGTCGAGAGTCGGCGCCTTCGTGGAGGGCGCGGGCTTCCTGCCCCATCTGTCCGGCCGGGAGAACCTGGAGCTCTACTGGCGGGCCACCGGCCGGCCGCCCGAGGACGCCCATCTCGACCAGGCCCTGGAGATCGCCGGCCTCGGTGACGCGCTCGCCCGCGCCGTGCGCACCTACTCCCAGGGCATGCGCCAGCGCCTGGCCATCGCCCAGGCCATGCTCGGCCTGCCCGAGCTGCTCATCCTGGACGAACCCACCAACGGCCTCGACCCGCCCCAGATCCGCGAGATGCGCGAGGTGATGATCCGCTACGCGGCCGCCGGCCGCACCGTCATCGTCTCCAGCCATCTCCTCGCCGAGGTCGAGCAGTCCTGCACCCACCTGGTGGTGATGGACCGCGGCCGGCTCGTCCAGGCGGGACCGGTGCGGGACATAGTCGGCTCCGGCGACACGCTGCTGGTCGGCACCGGCACGCCCGTGGAGGAGCCGGTGGTGGAGAAGGTCACCGCCCTGCCCGGTGTCGCCTCCGCCGTCCGCACCGAGGACGGGCTGCTCATCCGTCTCGAACCCGGCGGCACCGCCGAGGAGCTGGTCGTGGAACTGGTGCGCCTCGAGGTGCCCATCGCCTCGGTCGGCCCCCACCGGCGCCTGGAAGACGCCTTCCTCACCCTGATCGGAGGTGCCCCGTGAGCACGCTCACCGAGCCCGTCGAGGTGGCCCCCGGATACCGCGCGGGCCGTACGCTGCCGCTGCGCGTGGAGCTGGTCCGCCAGCTCAAGCGGCGCCGCACGCTGATCATGGGCGGCGTCCTCGCGGTCCTGCCGTTCGTGCTGCTCGTCGCGTTCGCGATCGGCGGCGAGCCCTCGGGCCGCGACGGCCGGGTCACGCTGATGGACACGGCCACCGCGTCCGGCGCCAACTTCGCCGCGGTCAACCTGTTCGTCTCGGCGGGCTTCCTGCTGGTTATCCCGGTCGCCCTGTTCTGCGGGGACACGGTCGCCTCCGAGGCGGGCTGGTCCTCCCTGCGCTATCTGCTCGCCGCTCCCGTGCCGAGAACCCGGCTGCTGCTGTCCAAGCTCGCCGTGGGGCTCGGGCTGAGCCTCGCCGCGATGGTGCTGCTGCCGGTCGTGGCCCTCGCGGTCGGCACGGCCGCCTACGGCTGGGGGCCGCTGCAGATCCCCACCGGCGGCGCGCTGGACCCGGGCACGGCGGCGCAGCGGCTCGTGGTGGTCGTGGGTTACGTCTTCGTGTCGCAGCTGGTCACGGCCGGTCTGGCGTTCTGGCTGTCGACGAGGACGGACGCCCCGCTCGGCGCGGTCGGCGGCGCGGTCGGCCTGACGATCGTCGGCAACGTCCTGGACGCCGTGACCGCCCTCGGCCACTGGCGCGACTTCCTGCCGGCGCACTGGCAGTTCGCCTGGGCCGACGCCGTGCAGCCGGACCCGGAGTGGTCCGGCATGGTCCAGGGCGCGGCGGTCTCCGTGACGTACGCCGTGGTGCTGTTCGCCCTGGCCTTCCGGGGCTTCGCACGCAAGGACATCGTCTCCTGACCACGGCCCGGACCAGCCGCCGCACACCCCATTGACGTTTCCTTACTTGTGAGTAAGTTGACCCGGCAGTAAGAACCTTCGCCACAGCCGCGACCGGGAGCCGTCATGGGCGTACGCAGGGATCTGAAACGAGCACGGCGGCGCGCCGACCTGGCGGCGCGCGGGTCGGTGGAGATCGTCAGGGATCCCGGGGGCACCGTGCGCGAGGTGCGGGCAGCCCCCCTGGCGGCACCGCTCACCGGCGGCTCCATGGCCGACCTCCCGTACTCCCACGCGGCCGGGACCCCGGACGCGGTTCTCCTGCGCCGCCGCGCCGGGGGGACCTGGCGCCCGGTGACCGCGGCCGCCTTCGCCGCCGAGGTCACCGCCGTCGCCAAGGGGCTGATCGCCGCCGGTCTGGAACCGGGCGGCCGGGTCGCGGTGATGTCCCGCACCCGCTACGAGTGGACGGTCCTGGACTTCGCGATCTGGGCGGCCGGCGGCCAGTCCGTCCCCGTCTACCCGACCTCCTCCGCCGCGCAGGTCAAGTGGATCGTCCGGGACTCCGGCGCCCGGTACGTGGTCACCGAGACCGCCGAGAACACCGCCACGGTTCTCGCCGGCACCGCGAGCCACGCCCACCGGCCACGCGTGTGGCAGCTGACCCAGCCGGCGGACGCCGGTACGACCACCGCGTCCGCCGTACCGGACGACGCCCTCGCCGAACTCACCGCCCTCGGCCGTGACCTCGGCGACGACGAGGTCACCAAGCGGCGCGCGGCCCTCACCCCCGACACCATCGCGACCCTCTGCTATACCTCGGGCACCACCGGCCGCCCCAAGGGCTGCGTGCTCACCCACGCCAACCTGCACGCCGAGGCCGCCAACACCGTCGAACTGCTGCACCCGGTCTTCCAGGCGGTCACCGGACAGACCGCCTCCACCCTGCTCTTCCTGCCGCTCGCCCACATCCTCGGCCGTACCCTGCAGCTCGCCTGCCTGATGGCCCGTATCGAGACCGGCCACTTCCCGAGCGTCAAGCCCGACGAGCTGCGGCCCGCGCTCAAGGAGTTCCGGCCCACCTTCCTGGTCGGGGTGCCGTACCTCTTCGAGAAGATCCATGACACCGGGCGCGCCACCGCCGAGAAGATCGGCCGCGGTGCCTCCTTCGACCGCGCCGAACGGGTCGCCGTGCGCTTCGCCGAGGCGTACCTGCGGAAGTTCCTCGGCACCGGCAAGGGCCCGGGCCCCGGCCTGTACGCCGCGTGGGCCCTGTACGACCTGCTGGTCTACCGGCGCATCCGCGAGGAACTCGGCGGCCGCATGCGCTACGCCATCAGTGGCGGCTCCCCGCTGGACCGCGACCTCAACCTCTTCTTCAACGCGGCCGGGATCGTCATCTACGAGGGCTACGGCCTGACCGAGACCACCGCGGCCGCCACCATCGTGCCCCCGCTCGCCCCCCGCCCCGGCACGGTCGGCCTGCCCATCCCGGGCGTGGCCGTGCGCATCGCCGACGACGGCGAGGTGCTGGTCAGGGGCGGAGTGGTCTGCGGTGCGTACTGGAACAACCCGGCGGCCACGGACGCCGTCCTGTCCGGCGAGTGGTTCGCCACCGGCGACCTCGGCCGGCTCGACGAGGACGGCTACCTCACCATCACCGGCCGCAAGAAGGACATCCTGGTCACCTCCGGCGGCAAGAACGTCTCCCCGGCGATCCTGGAGGACCGGCTGCGGAGCCGCTCACCGGTCGGCCAGTGCCTGGTCGTCGGCGACAACCGGCCCTTCGTCGCCGCGCTGATCACCCTCGATCCGGAGGCGGTGGCGCACTGGCTGACGGTGCGAAAGCTCCCGGCGGAGACCCCGCTCGCCGAGCTCGTCCGTGACGAACGGCTGCGCCGCGAGGTACAGAAGGCGGTGGACCATGCCAACGAGGCCGTGTCCCGCGCCGAGTCGATCCGCGCCTTCGCCCTGATCGAGGGAGAGTTCACCGAGGAGAACGGGCTGCTGACCCCGTCGCTGAAAGTGAAGCGGCACGCGGTGACCGCCGCCTACGCCGAACACATCGAGGCGCTGTACCGCGGATGAGCACGCGAAACGGCGGCCGGCGAGCGGGACTTCCCGGTGCCCGCCGCCGCGGAGTGTGCGCTCAGCCGTTCCCGGTGCCGTTGCCGAACGCCTGCGAGGCACCGTTGCCGCTGAACGGCGTGGTGTCGGAGGACACCCCGTCCACCGGAGCCCTGGCCGACCCACCACCGGTCACCGGGTCGCTCCCCTTCACTCCTATGGCCCAGGTGGCCACGGGGACGTCAGGACCTCGACGCAGGCCAAGGGCGACGAGCGGCCTCGCACCTCCTGGACGGCACCCCCGTCCTGGCGGGCAACGGCCCCGGTGACGACTGAGCCGTCCCGACCCCCGGCACCGCCCGGAGGGCGGTTTCTCATGCTTTCGCGCACGTGAAAATGCGCCGGTGTCCGCCAAGGTGTCAATTCTGTGGGGGCGTTCGAGTGAATTGACGGGTGGTATGCGTTCCGCAGTTTCTTCCGCTGTCTATTCCTCGTTTTACAACTGCCGGTCATGGTGCGAGCCGTTGAAGCTGTGCTCGCTCGACCGAAGCCGCTCGCTGGGTTTCGGCCGTCAAAAGGGCATGACCGCAGAGAAGGGAAAGTCTCATGAACAAGAGCGCTGTTGTGCTCGTCGGCGCGATCCTGGCTCTCGGTGGGGCGGCCCCCGCGTTCGCGGACTCCGGCGCGGAAGGCGTCGCCGCCAACTCGCCGGGCGTCGTCTCGGGCAACGCCATCGAGGTGCCGGTCCACGTTCCGGTCAACGCCTGCGGCGACTCCGTGGACGTCATCGGGGCGCTGAACCCGGCGCTCGGCGCCAGGTGCGACAACGACTGAGTGCAGTATCCCGACGTCTCAGCCCACCGGCTGTGTCGTGGCCGGCCCCGGACCTCTTTCTCGTTCCGGGGCCGGCCTTCCCATTTCTACGAGCAGGAAGACAACGACATTGCGACAGACCCTCAGCAAGGGCATCCTCGTGGCCGCCGCTGCGACGGGCATGCTGTCCTTGTACGGCGGCCTGGCCCTCGCCGACTCGGGCGCGCACGGCGCCGCCCGGCAATCGTCCGGGGTGGTGTCCGGCAACACCGTCCAGGCCCCGGCGGACGCCCCGGCCGACGTCTGCGGCAACTCCGCGAACGGTACCGCCGCGCTGGACCCCGCTTCCGGCGGCTCCTGCGCCGGCGGTCATGAGTCCGGCCCGGACACCGACAAGGGCAAGGGCGTCACGAACGCGGACCCGCAGGACGAGTCCGACTACAGCGACGACGTGACCCCGACGGCCGAACCGAGTAAGGGAAACGATTCGGCTCAGTCCTCGTACGGCGAGGAGGACAAGGCCGAGGGCCCCTCGAAGGAGGAAGAGGAGCACTCGACCGAACCCTCGTACGGGCGCGAGGAACCCAGCCAGGCGCCCTCGTACGGCGATGGGGAGCACTCCTCCCAGTCCTCCTACGGGGAGGAGAAGCCCACCAGCGCGCCCTCGTACGGCGATGAGGAGCACTCCTCCCAGTCCTCGTACGGGAAGGACGACGAGCCCTCGGCCCCGCCCTCCTACGGTGACGACGAGCACTCTCAGAAGCCCTCGTACGGGCACGACGAGCCTTCGCCGAAGCCCACGTACGGCGACGACGAGCACACCCAGAAGCCTTCGTACGGGGACGACGAGCCCTCTCCCAAGCCTTCGTACGGGGACGACGAGCCCACTCCGAAGCCCTCGTACGGGACCGATGAGCCTTCGCAGAAGCCTTCGTACGGGGACGACGAGCCGTCTCCCAAGCCTTCGTACGGCCACGACGAGCCCTCCCACAAGCCTTCGTACGGCCACGACGAGCCCTCCCACAAGCCTTCGTACGGCCACGACGACCACTCGAACCCGCCCTCGTACGGCCACGACGACCACTCGGGTCCGCCCTCGTACGGCGATGACCACACCCGCCCGTCCTACGGTGGCGGGGAGCATCACCGCCCCCACCATCACCACGGGGGCAGACCCCACCTCCCGCACACCGGTGGCAACGCCGAAGCCATGATCGCGGCCTCCGCGGCGAGCGCCGCGCTGATCGTGGCCGGAACCACTCTCTACCGCCGGGGCCGCCGCACCGCGTCCCGTCGCTGACGTGCCGGGTGCCGGAGCCCAGTGCCCCGGCACCCCGCTTGTTCGGCCGTACGGGGGGCACGGCCACCTGTAAGCCGTAACCGCGCTGGCGGAGCCCCCGTTCGTATGACTGGGTGTCAGTAACAGCAACCGCCGGGCGAGCAGGCGGGCGTGCGGGAGAGGGAGGATCCCGGCATGGCTCCACAGCGGCGAAGGCCCCGGTACCGGCTGACGCTCATCGCGGCCGGGATCACCGTCGCGGCGATCCTGGCGGCGGGGCCGGTTCCCGGCCCGCTGACCTCCACACCGGCGCCACCCGCGCCCACGGCGTCCCCGTCCGCGGCCTCCGCACCCGCGGCCACCGCACCGGCGACACCACCGGGCTCGGCCTCGCTCGAGGCCACGAAGGCGGCCGCCGGAATCGCTCCCTTCGGCGCCTTCCTCGGCTCGGGGCCGCTCGGGGTGACCCGCATGTCGGAGCTGCGGCGCTGGCTCGGGGGCACCGAGCCGAAGGTCGCGCACACCTATCTGCCCGGCGGCAGATGGATCGACATCGAGGGCCCGCCCGGCTTCCTGGACGCCTGGGCGCGGTGGCGGCGCGCGCAGGCGGACCGCACGCTCGTGCTCAACGTGCCGATGCAGGAGCGCAACGAGGAGAACGTCTCCGACGACCAAGTGCGCGAGCTGCTCCGGCAGGGGGCGGCCGGGGAGTTCGACCAGCACTTCCGGACACTGGCCGAGCGGCTGGTGGAGTCGAAGGTCCCCGACACCGTGCTCGTCCTCGGCTGGGAGATGAACGGCGTCACCTACACCCACCGCTGCGGGCCGGACCCGGCGGCCTGGAAGACGTACTGGAAGCGGATCGTCACGACCATGCGGTCGGTGCCGGGCCAGCGGTTCCGGTTCGACTTCACCCCGAGCCGCGGCCGGGACGCCGTCCCCTGGACCGAGTGCTACCCCGGGGACGACACCGTCGACATCATCGGCATGGACGCCTACGACCAGCCGGCCGGACTGACGTTCGGTGAGCAGGTGAAGGAGCCCTACGGGCTGCGGCAGCACGTCGACTTCGCCGAGGCGCACCACAAGCCCATCTCCTATCCGGAGTGGGGACTCTTCCGCAACGGCGACAACACCGACTACATGCGCGGAATGCTGGCCTGGATCGAGGAACACAAGCCGCTGTACAACACCCTCACGGACTACTGCCCGCACGGCGTGTGGCAGTGCGCGCAGAACCCCCGTTCGTCCCAGGTCTACCGGTCCTTCCTGTACGGCCGTGGCGCGCAGCCCGCGGCTCCGGCACCGACGGTGTCCACGTCGGCCCCGGGGCCCACGAAGTCCACCGCGCCCACGCCGGAGCCGGCCGGCGACTGCCCGGCCCCGGACCCGGCCGACTGGGTGAAGTACTGGCTCGGCCGGAAATTCTGCCTCGACTGGTGAGCCCGCGACGGGCGGGCCCCGCCGTCAGCCCGACGGCCGCTCCCGCCATCGGCGCAGCACCTTGCCGCCCCGCTGCCGGGCGGCCGCGCCGAACAGCGTGGCCGACAGCAGCGGCGCGGTCCACGGCCGGGCCATCAGCAGCCGCCGGTTGGCGACCTGCTCGGGCCGCCAGTGCAGCTTGTACGGCTCGTTGCCGCGCAGCAGACTCAGCGTGCCGCGTCCGTCCGTGCCACCGGTGCGCGCGGCCTGCTCGCTGCAGGCGTCCAGCAGCATCACGGCCACGTCCGCCTTGCTCTCCCGCAGCCGCGGATGCGCGCCGTACAGATATCCGCCGGCCAGGCTCCGGGACCGCAGCGTCAGGTCGACGGCGAGCACGTCGTCGCCGATCCGGAACTCGGTGACGACCGCGTTCCCGGAGCGGACCAGCTCGGGCACCGCGCGCACCAGATGCTCGCGGAAGCGCGGCAGCATGTGCTCGGCCGTCACCTTGCGCTCCTGCCACTGCAGCCGGTGCAGCTCCAGCATCCGGTGCAGGGCCGCGGCCGCCTCGTCGGGCCGGGCCACGTGCCGCACCACGCCCAGCGACGCATGCCGGCGCAGTTGCGCGCGGACCCGCTGGGCCCGCTTCGTGGGCAGCCGGGCGGCCAGCTCGGTCAGCGGGACGGCGGGCAGCTCCAGGCACAGCGAGTCGCGGACCGTGCGGCGCGGCCCGCGCCAGCGGTCGTAGACCCGCTCCACCGCACCACCGGGCCGCACCTCACGGAAGTCGACCAGGGCGGTGCGGGCCGCGTCCCACAGGGCGTCGGCGAGGGCGTCGGCCGCCCGCCCGTCGTCGGCGTCGTCCAGCAGGACGTCCCCGTAGTCGGAGATCGACCCGCCCAGCGGCACCAGCGCCGGCAGCGGGCTGCGGACCAGCATCAGCGGCGCCGCGCCGACCAGTTCGTCACCGGAGCGCACCAGCAGCACCCGGAGCCGGTCCCGCCCGCCGTACGACCGCCACCACGAGTGCAGCCAGGCGTGGTGCTGGAACGGGGTCGCGGTGGCGCACCGCTCGTACAGCCGCCCCCAGGCCGGGGCCAGCGCGGCGAAGGCGTCCTCGTCGGTGACGAGGTCGGTGGTGTGGGCCCGGACCGCCGGGCAGACGGCCGTCACAGCTGGCCGTGCGCGTCGGAGGCGACGGCCGGGCCGGGCACCGACGCCGGGCGGAGGTCGGCCCCGGCCTCGTCCTCGGGCCTGCGCCGGGGCCGTACCAGCAGCACCAGGGCGCCGAGCAGTCCGCCCGCACTCGTCCCGACCAGGCCCGTGACCACGGGGGAGGCCGAGGTGGGCGCGGTCGGCCGCGGGGCCCGGGAGAACTGCACCAGCTCGACATGGGTGTCGGCCTTGGTGGCGTTGGCGTGCTGGGCCAGGGAGCGGGCGACCGCGTTGGCCATGTCGGCGGCTTTGGCCGGGCGGCCCGAGGTGGCGGAGACGGCCACCATCGGGGCGTCCGGCGAGGTTGCCGTGCGCACACTGCCGCGCAGGGTGTTCACCGGCACCCCGGCCCACACCTGCGCGTCGCCGAGCACCGCGAGGTCGGTGGCGACCCGGCCGTAGGCCTGGGCGAAGCCGACCGCGGCGGCGGAGTCGGAGCTCTCGGTGGGTACGGCGATGACGTAGCTGGTGGCCGTGTAAACCGGCGGCTTCAGCACGCCGTAAGCACCGCCGAGCAGCCCGCCCGTGAGGACGCCGGCCGCCACCAGCGACCAGGGCGGAAGCGCGCGCAGGCGCCTGAAAGGGGCCGGGCGGGAGTGCCGGCTGGGATTCTCGGTCATGGCGAGCTGACTTCCTCGGGAGATCGGGACCTGGGGAACGTGCCGGCCAGTGCCGCCGTGTAGACGTCCATGAGCCGGGCGGCGCTGCGGGTGATGCAGTAGTGGTGGGGCGCCTCGGGGGCGGTGCGCGGGCCGGGCCCGGCGGCGCGCACCCCGGCGAGCGCGCGGGCGTAGGCGTCGGCGCCGCCCGTGACGCGCAGCGCGTCCGGGGCGGCCTCGGGCGGCAGGTCCTCGACGGCCGGGCAGGAGGTGTAGCGCACCGGCAGCCCGGCCGCCAGCGCCTCGACGACGGCCAGCCCGAAGGCCTCCTGCGTGGACGGCGCGGCGAGCACGTCCATCGCCGAGGTCAGCGCGGGCAGTTCGGGACCGGGCGAGCCGTCCGGGGCGTAGGGCCGCTCACCGGCGAACAGCACCCGGCCGGCGACGCCGGCCTCCTCGGCGGCCCGGCGCAGGGCGGCCTCCTCCGGGCCGCCGCCGACCAGCAGCAGCCTGCAGTCGTCCGGGAGCCGGGCGAGGGCCCGGATCAGGACGTCGAAGCGCTTGCCAGGGGCCAGCCGGCCGATGCCGCCGATGACGAACGCGTCGTCCGGCAGCCCGAGCCGGGCGCGGGTCAGCCGCCGCCGTACCGGGTCGAAACGGAACCCGTCGAGGTCGATGCCGTTGGGCACCACCGCGATGCGCGGCCGGGGCACCCCCCACAGGGTGAGCCGGTCGGCGACCGTGGGGGAGACCGCGACGGTGGTCCGGCCCAGCCGTTCGCCGGCCAGGTACAGCGCGCGCACCCCCGCCGTGAGCGGCCGCCCCTCCATCTGCGAGTCGCCGAGGGAGTGTTCGGTGGCCACGACAGCGCGCACCCCGGCCAGCCGGGCCGCGATCCGGCCGTACAGGCAGGCCCGGTAGAGGTGGGTGTGCACGAGGTCGTAGCGGCCGCGCCGGATGACACGGGCCAGGCGGGGCAGCGCCGCCACGTCCCGGTTGCCGCTCATACCGAGGTGTGTCACCCGGACCCCGTCGGCGGCCAGCCCGTCGGCCACCGGCCCGGGGTTGGTCAGCGTCACCACGTCGCACCGGGCGGGCAAGTGCCTTAGCAGCAGACGCAGTTGCTGTTCGGCGCCGCCCACCCCGAGTCCGGTGATGATGTGCAGCGCCCTCACCGCGGCCCCTCCGGCACCGGCCGGCGGCGCAGCCGGTGCAGCCGGTACTTCAGCGACAGGCGCACATCGGTGTCGTGCTGCCCGACGTACACCCGGGGCAGGGCGTACGGGCCGGTCAGCGCGCCGGGGTCGATGGCGCAGGCGTAGTCGTACCCGGCCTCCCGCACCGCGTCGGCGGCGCGGGCGTCGACCGTGCCGTACGGATAGCAGAAGCCGGTGACCGGAGCACCGGTCAGCCCTTCGAGCAGGACCCGGCTCTCGACGGTCTCGGCCTTGAGCGTGAGGTCGTCGGCCCGTGTCAGGTCCACGTGGGTCAGACCGTGCGAGCCGATCTCCACGCCCGCCCGGGCCACGCGCCGGATCCCGTCGGCGGTCAGCAGCGGCTTGCGCGGGCCCAGCGGGTCCCACGCGTTGTCGCCGCCGAGCCGGCCGGGCAGCGCGAACAGGGTGGCCGTGCACTCCCAGCGGGCCAGCACGTCGACCGCGCCGGTCAGGAAGTCGGCGTAACCGTCGTCGAAGGTGAGCCCGACCAGACCGCGTCCCTTCCCGCGGGCCCGGGCGGTGAGCAGTTCGCGCACCGACACCCCCCGCAGGCCCCGGCCGTGCAGCCAGCGAAGCTGCCGCTCCAGCCGGTCGGGCGTGACGGTGATCCGGTACGGGTCGTCGGCACGGTCACCGACCGAGTGGTACATGGCGATCCACGGGACGCGGCCCGGGCCCGCGGCGGCTGCGCGCCGGGGTGACTCAACGGAGGACGGCATGGGCGAGCCTTCCGACGAGGGTGCGGACGATTCGGATGACGAAGGTGCAGCCCTGGGCACCCAGGGCATGGCCGAGCAGGACGAACACGACGGTCACGGTGGTGCCGCCGGCCAGCAGACCGGCGAGCGGGGCGGTGGGCAGGCTCGCGGCGAACGCCCCGGCCGGGGTGGCCACCGCGGCGGCTCCCAGCGGCCGGCTCAGCTCGCGCAGCACGCCCCGGGCCCGCACGGGCACGCTGCGCGAGGCCAGCCCGGACAGCAGCAGGACGGCGGTGACGGTGATCCCGGCGGCGTTGGCGGCGGCGATGCCGGTGACGCCCCAGGAGCCGATGGTGCCGGCGCCGATCCAGGAGGTCGCGGCGATGCCCGCGGCCATGGCGGCGAGCGGGTACCAGGTGGCGCGGCCCGCCGAGAAGTAGGAGCGGACCAGCACGCCCGTCAGGGTCTGGCCGAGCAGGCCGAGCGCGTACACCCGCATGACGTCCGCCGTGGCCGCGGTGTCGGCGGCGGTGAACGCGCCGCGCTGGAAGAGGAGCCGGATGATCAGCGGGGCGCAGGAGAGGACGGCCGCAGTGCCGAGCAGCACCAGACCGGCGGCCACCGCCAGATCGCGCTCCACCCTCGTCCGGGCGCGCTCGGTGTCGCCGTCCGCGAGGGCCCGGGCCACCACCGGGAAGGTGACCGTGCACAGCATCATCGACAGCATCATCGGGATCTGCGCGACCTTCTGCGCGTAGTTCAGGTGCGAGATGGCCCCGGCGGGCAGCTGCGAGGCGAGGAACCGCTCGATGAGCACCTGCGACTGCCGGCACAGCCCGAACAGCAGCACGGTGGCCATCAGCGCGACGTCCACGGGCCGGGCGCCGGCGGCGTCCCCGGAGACGGCCCGCGTCACCCGGCGGTCGCGCAACCGGCGCACCAGGTCCGGCAGTTGGACCAACACCATCAGACATCCGCCGGCCGCGACCCCGAACGCCGCCGAGCGCACCCCCCAGCGCCCGCCGAGCGCGAACATCGCCGTGATGATGCCGATGTTGTACACGACGTAGATCGCCGCCGGGGCCAGGTAGCGGCCGTGGGCCCGCAGCGCCGCGCTGCAGTACCCGGCGAGCCCGAAGCTGAGCACGCAGGTCGCGGTGAGCCGGGTGCAGTCGACGGCGAGGGCGGGGTCGGGCAGCCCGGGCGCGAGCACCCCGACCAGTTGCGGCGCGGCGGCGGCGAGCAGCGCGCCCACCGCCGTGAAGGCCAGTGCCAGCCGGGGCAGGCTTCCTGCCACCAGGGACCGCACGGGATCACCGGGGGCGCCCTGCGCACGCCGGGCCAGGGCGGCGCTGAACGCCGGGATCAGCGCGAACGCCAGCCCCTCCTCGATGAGCAGCGTGGCCGCGAACTCCGGCACGGTCCAGGCGACCAGGAAGGCGTCGGTGTCCCGCCCGGCCCCGAAGAGCTGGGCCAGCGACTGGTCACGCAGCAACCCGAGGAGGGAGCCGGCGACCGAGAGGGAGGCCGTGACGAGAGCGGCGCGGGCGAGGAACCGGGGGATGGGCGGGGTGGGTTCGGGCGTGAGGGCGGATGCGCGGCCGGACTCGGGGTTGGGGCCTGACTCCGGGGCGGTGCCCTCTTCGACGCCGGGCGTTGCGTCTGTGCCGGGCCCGGCATCCGTGCCGGGCGTGATGTTTGCGCCGGGCATCGCGTCCACGTCGGCCATGGCACCCGCGCCGGGCGTGGCGCCGGCGCCTGACGTCGCCTCCGCTCCGGACACGGCGCCGCCGCGTACGGCCGTCCGCGCGGCCGGCAGGGACACCCCGCCCACCGGCCCCGCAACGGCGGATTCCGCCGCCGGCCCGGCCGCCCCACCGGCCTCGGGGCTCGCCGCGGGCCCGGCCGGTGCCCGGGGGTCCCGCGGTTCGCGGGACGGGATCGCCGTCATCGCGCGGCCGCCTCTCCCGGCTCCGCGGCGCGTCCGGCCGTGGCGTTGCCGGACAGCGCCCACCAGGCCGCCAGCCCCAGGCACACCGCGGTCAGCACGGTCGAGGGGCCGCCGATGTCGGCGTAGGCGAAGTCGACCAGCTGCCAGACCAGCAGTCCGCAGGCGACCAGCGCGCACTCCCGGCCCCCGCGCGAACGCCGCGTCCGCCACAGGTTCCGCAGCGCGCACACCAGCAGGGCCAGCCAGCCGCCCGCCAGACCGAGCAGCCCGAGGAGACCCTGCTCGCCGAGCACCAGCAGGTACATGTTGTGCGGGGAGAGCAGCGGCTGGCGGCGGAAGGCGGCGCCCGCGCCCGCCGTGTCGCTGCCCGAGGACAGCGCCAGCGAGGCGTGGCCGTCCCGGTACTCGGGGAAGCCCTTGAGGCCGACGCCGGTGAGCGGGTGCTCCCGCCACATGTCGGTGGCCGCCGCCCACATGGTGTACCGGTCGGTGACGGACTGGTCGGGAGCGTCGGCGACCTGGGTGATGCTGTCGAACCGCTCCTGCAGCATCGCCGTACCCACCCCGAACCCGCCCACCAGGACCACGCCCGCGGCCACCGCCGCCGCCCCCACCCGCAGCGCCCGGCGCGGGCCGGCCAGCGCGAGCTGGACGGTGACGGTCACGACGGTGGCGATCCAGGCGCCCCGGCTGAAGGACAGGGCGAGCGGCGGCAGCAGGGCCAGGGCGCAGGCCGCCGCGGCCCACCGCTCGCGCCCCGTGGCCCGGCCCAGCGCCAGACCTACCGCGCAGACCAGCCCGAAGGACACCACCGTCGCCATGCCCATCACGTCCGACGCCCCGAAGGTGCCCACCGCGCGGACGTCCTCGCCCTCGTACGACGCCCCCGTGCCGGTGACGTACTGGTGCACCCCGAGGACCCCCTGCCACAGCGCGAGCGCCACGAGCGACCAGGCCAGCAGCCGGAAGTCGCGCCGGTCGCGGACCAGCAGGAGGACGGCGGCGGGTACGAGGACGAAGATCTGCAGGTAGCGGCCGAGGCCGGTGATCCCGGAGCCCGGTGACACCGCACCCATCGCGGCGAGCGCCAGGCCCGCGACCGGCAGCCCGAGTACGACGGCGGCGGTACGGGACAGCGGGCGCCGGCGTTCCCGCAGGAGCCGTACGGCGCAGTGGGCGACGACCACGGCGGACATGGCGTCGGCCGGGCCCGCGCCACCCTCGCCGCCGGGCTGGCCCGGCAGCGCGAGCAGCGCGACCACGGCCACCACGGACAGCACCGGCGAGGGCCTGAACGGGCGGTGGAGCGGCAGGGCGAGGCTCATCGGTCAGCTCCCCGCCGACCGCACGAGCGCGACCGCGGTGCGCAGCAGGATGCAGACGTCCTGCCACAGCGACCAGTTGTCGATGTAGGCGTTGTCGAAGCGGGCCCGGTCCTCGATGGAGGTGTCGCCGCGCAGGCCGTTGATCTGGGCGAGCCCGGTGACGCCGGTCCGCATGCGGTGGCGGGCCGCGTAGCCGGGGTGGTTCTGGCTGAACAGGGAGACGAAGTAGGGCCGTTCGGGACGCGGCCCGACCAGGCTCATGTCGCCCCGGAACACGTTCCAAAGCTGCGGCAGCTCGTCCAGCGAGGACCGCCGCAGGAAGCGGCAGAAGCGGCTCATGTCGCGCTCGCCCGCCACGCTCCACCGGGTGGCCGCCTCGTGCTGGTCGACCGGGCGGTGGGTGCGGAACTTCAGCAGTGTGAAGGGGCGCCCGTCCTTGCCGATGCGCTCCTGCCGGAACAGCACACCGGGTCCGTCGGTGAGCCGGAGCACCACCGCGCACACCAGCAGCACGGGGGAGACCGGCACCAGCAGCGCCCCGGACACCAGCAGGTCCAGCAGCCGCTTGCCGAGGCTCCCGCGTCGCCCCGAACCCAGGTCCAGGTGGTGCACCGCGAACCCGGCGAGCTGGTCGCCCGACTCGTGCGCCGGGCTGTCCGGGTCCACCTCCCACACCGTGCAGCCCGCCTCGAGCAGCGTCCGCAGCAGCGGCGCCCGCTCGGTGCGCACGGCCGGTGCGACGGTGAGGACGACCCGCACGCCGTTCTGGATGAGCGCGCGTCCCACCTCCTCGTCGGTGGTGAGCACGGGCAGCCCGCCCGGGCCTTCGGGGTGTTCGGCGACGACGCCCACCGGCCGCACCCCGCAGCGCGGATGCCGCAGCAGCGCGGCGGCCACCCGCTGCGCGGTCGCGGCGGGGCCGACGACCAGCGCCGGGCGCGGGTGGCCGGCCAGGACGGCACGGCGCCGCCAGTGCACCGCGCCGCGTCCCGCGCAGGCCACGGCCGCGTGCAGCGTCCAGCCGAGCAGCAGACCGCGGGCGGACAGCGCCAGACCGGGGTCGTAGGCGGCTCGCAGTGTGGCCACGGCGAGCCAGGTGACCGCGATCCGGCCGCAGACGGCGGGTAGTTCGTCGAGCACGCCGAGCACCGGCCGCGCCGTACGCGGCCGTAGCAGTATGGTGCCCGCCACCAGCACGGCGACCAGTAACGGGCGGTGGACGGCGCCTTCCAGGGCGAGCGCGCCCGCGCAGGCGGCGAGCACGTCGGCGGCGAGCAGGGGCAGCGGCGAGGCGGGCCGCGCGGGCGGCCGGCGCACCGGGAACCTGGACCCGCCGGTGGCACGGGCAGGCAGCACCGAGAGGGGCGAGAGTCCGTGGTCCCATGGCTGGCCGCCGGTGGAGGGGACGGTACTTTCCGCGGTCACGAGTGGATGGACTCCCTGCGCTCGAAGGACACGGGTGGCCGGGACCCGAGGAGGTCGCGGTAGAGGTCCGCGACCCGCTCTGCGGTGTGCCGCACGTCGTGCGTGGACACGACGTGACGGCGCCCCTGGTCCGCCAGGGCGGCGCGCAGGGGGGCGTCGGCGAGCAGCGCGGTGACGGCCGCGGCCAGCGCCACGGGGTCCGCCGCCGGCACCAGACAGTGGGGCGTGAGGGCCGGGGGCAGGCTCTCCCGGGCGCCGTCGACATCGGTGAGTACGACGGGCCGCCCGCAGGCCAGCGCCTCCAGCGGGGCGAGCGCCATGCCCTCCCAGCGCGAGGGCAGGACCACCAGGTCGGCGGCCCGGTACCAGGGGACGGTGTCGTCGACGGCGCCCGCGAAATGGACCGAGGGGTGCGCCCGGGCGCGCAGCGCGTCCCGGTCGGGTCCGTCGCCGACCAGCACCAGCCGGGCGTCCGGCGCCGTGCGCCGGACCTGCTCCCAGGCGCGCAGCAGCACGTCCTGGCCCTTCTGCCGGCACAGCCGCCCGACGCAGACGACGAGCGGCGCGGACGGATCGAGGTCCGGCGGAAGCGCGGTGCGGCAGGGCGCGGCGGGTGCCGTGGCGGCGGGTGCGGGGGAGAAGCGTGCGGTGTCGACGCCGTTGGGGATGACGGCGTACGAGGCGTGGACACCGGCGCGTACTCCGGTCGCACGCTCCGCCTCGCTGACGCACACCACCCGGTCGGCCCACCGGGCGCCCCAGCGCTCCCAGCGCAGCGCGAGGCCCGCGGTCACTCCGCCGACGGCCTCGAACGACCATGCGTGCGGCTGGAACACGGTCGGGATGCGGCCGCGTACCGCCAGCCGGGCGGCGAGCCCGGCCTTGGCGCTGTGCGCGTGCACCAGTTCGGGCTGCACCTCTTCGATCAGACGTGTCAGTCGCCGCACCTCACCGGCCAGCCCCGGACCCGGCGACCGCGTGGCCCGCCAGGGACGGAATCCGGCGCCCGTCCGCCGCAGCTCCAAGCCGAGATCACCGCCGGGACAGCCGGCGGTGACCTGGGCGCCGGACGCCAGTTGAGCCCGCACGAGGTCGAGCACGACACGGGCGACCCCGCCGTCGACGGGTTGCGCGAGATGCAGAACCCGCGGCCGAGGATCGGGTGCCGGTCGGTGCATTCTCGGGTTCCTCGCTCACAGGGGCGCTCGGGGCTGAGGGTGGGTACGCGTGTCGTGCCGGCGCGTCGGCCGCCACGAGGTGTGCGCCGGTCCACGCCGCGTCCCGGTGAGCAACGAGCCGGAAGCCCGGCTGGTCACCACCGCGCCGCCGAGCCGGGTCGGCTTCGAACGCATCTGCGTGGCGGTGATCGGGGTGTGCAGTCCCTCCTCCCGCACGTGGTGGAGAGGGCAGCAACTCTATGAGGCGTGAGGATTAATCGGAAGAAACTGGACAAGTGTGTCGGAATAGTGAAGGGGTACTTCGGCACACATCACCCCTTTGGCGGCGGAACCCCGGCGGCTGCCACGCGTTGACACAGCGCTGGGCATCCCGCCCGGATGTTTGTGTCGATCCCAAGGAGCACTTCTCCATGTCGCGTATCGCGAAGGGTCTGGTTCTGACCTCCGCCGCCGTCGCGGCCGTCGCCGGCGGTGTCGGCGTGGCCGCCGCCGACTCGGGTGCGGACGGCCTCGCCGCCAACTCCCCGGGCGTGCTGTCGGGCAACGTCATCGAGGCCCCGATCCACGTGCCGGTCAACGTCTGCGGCGACACCGTCGACGTCATCGGCCTGCTGAACCCCGCGGTCGGCAGCGGCTGCGTAAACGACTGACGCCGAGACGCATCCCCTTCGCCGGCCGCCCGCCCGTGCCTCACGCACGGACGGGCGGCCGGTTCGTGTACCGCCTCCGCCGGATGCTCCGCCCGGGCTCCGAGCGGTTGCGGTACGACACCGGCGGTTCAACGGTGGGCTGAGATCCCAGCCCCACCGAAAGGAACCCGCATGCGTGTGCTGCCCCCACGGCGTCTCGCGTCCGCCACCCTCTGCGCCGCCTTCCTGGTCGGCATCGCCGGCTCCGCCGCCGTCGCCACCGACCTGGCCAGGGAGCGCACCCCGGTGGGTTCCCGCCCGGCCGTCCCCGGCGCCGCCCCGCTGCTCGCCCGGATCAAGGCGCTGAGCGTCACCGGCTCCGTCCCCGCGCCCGTCAAGGAACTGCTCGAACAGTCGCTCCGCAAGGGCCGGCTGACCCCCGGCGAGGCGCACCGGCTGGGCGAGGCGGCCAAACGCTCCGTCACCGAGGCGGTCACCGGGGCCCCGACGGCCGCCGCCACGCCGGCCACGCCGCTCGCGGCGATGACGCCCGTGGCTCCGGCGGACACGCCGACGAGTGCCGCGACGCCTTCCATGGACCCGGCGTCGTCGACCGCCGTGTCGCCCTCCATGGACCCGACGCTGTCGACCGCCGTGTCGCCCTCCATGGACCCGACGCTGTCCACCGCCGCGTCGCCCTCCATGACAGCCGTGCCGTCGGCGGCGACGCCCTCCACAGCGACCGGTCCCGAGGCCCCCGCCACGCCCGCCGTCCCCGCCGACGGCGCCATGAGCCAGACCCTCGGCCTGCCGGACCCCGCCGCGGCTCCGCCGGCCGCCGACGGTGCGGCCCGCATGGCGGCGCCCACCGCCCGGGACGCCACGAGTGACGCGCTCGCTGCGCTGACCGGCGCGATCGACGCCCTGGTCAAGGCCGACGTCTCCAGCCTCGACGACGTACTGCGGCCGCCACCGGCGTGGTGAACGACCTGCTGGGCCTGCTCAAGCCGGCCCTCCCCGGCACCGGAACACCCACCCCGAGCCTGGCGCTGCCCAGCCTGCCGGCCGTGCCCAGTCTGCCGGCGGTACCGGCGCTGCCGACCGGGTGACGGCTTCCCCGCCTCCGCCTCGGCCGCCGTGCGACCGGCGCACGGCGGCCGAGGCGCCCCCCTTCCCGGAGGCATCTCATATGCCTTTTCCTCGCAGGGTTTCCGGCCCGACGGCGACTCGTTAAGCACGGCGTCAGAAATCCCCGGGGTGACGTGAGTTGCCGAAGGAAGGAACACGATGAAGTCCCTCAAGGCCGCCGCTGTCGTTGCCGGTTCCCTTGCCCTCGCCGGCGCCGCCGCGCCCGCGTTCGCCCAGAACTCGGCCGACCTCAGGCCCACCAGCCTCAACGGCGCCGTGGACACGCTCGCCCAGCACCCCCTCACCGTGCACGACGTGATGCCGCTCAAGCACCAGTCGGACGCGCTCAGCACCGAGAACAAGGACTCCGTCCTGCACACGGTCAAGGACGCCACCACCGCCGTGAACCAGCAGAACCCGCTGCTCGGCGGCATCCCCCTGCAGGGCTGACACACCGGCGACGCGTCGAAGAGGGGCCGGTACCGCACCGTGCGGGACCAGCCCTCGGTGCGTTCGAGACCGCTTCCCCCGATCGTGTGGAGCGGTACCCGGCACTGAGCCGAAAGGGTGAGAGGCCACCCGGCCGAGCCGTACCCCGTCGGTAGGGTCGCGCGGTGACCTCAACCTCAAGCGCGCCCGCCGCCCGTCTCGCCGATCTCGGCACGCTCGTCGTCCTGGCCTGGAGCGGCGAGGCGCCCGACGGCACCGACATGCCCTATCTGCTGGGCTACTCCCTCGGGGACGCCGAGGGCGGCCCGGAGGCGACGGCGGCCGCGGTCGAGCGGTTGCTGGTGAGCAACGGGCTCCCGGTCGGCGGCGATCCGGTCGACGGCACCAACCGGCCCAGCCTGCCCGTCACCCTGCTCGTGGAGGCGGGGCAGGCCGTCGTCAACATGCCGCAGCTGGTCGCGCAGGCCGACGCGCCGCCGGAGTGGCTCGCCGCCGTCGCCGCCCGCGGCTACGCCTACCTGGTCTTCACCACCCGTGCCTGGCCCGAGGGCGAGCCCGGCAAGGTGGTGGAACCGGCCGCCCTGGCCGCGTTCGCCGGTGCCGAGGAGACCCTCTCGGCCGCCGCGCACGTCGTCCTGCCGGCCCGCCGCCTGCGCGGCTGACGCCCGCGAGCCCGGCCTACGAGCCGATGAATGACGAGCCCAAGAATGACCGGCTGATGAACGACGAACGCATGAGCCCACGAACCGACGAGCCCACGAGCGGACGAATGAAGAACCGATGAGTTAAAAGCTGATGAGTCGAGAAGTGGCGACCCGATGAGCCGATCGGTCACCGAGTGACCGGCTGGGGCACCCGGCCGCATTCCGCGCGCCGCGTACCGCCGGATGGCCGTCATCGGTGACTCGGCCCGGGTCCCGTCGGTTACCGATACGGACATCTGATCCCGATCTAGGAGTGAGAGATGGTCGTCGGTGCCGGAGGCGTCGCGGTGGGGGCGAATCAGCAGGTCGCGGCGGGCGGTCGCAGAGTCTCCCGCAGAGAGGCGGCCCGGGCGCTGCTGGCCACCGGCGCCGCCCTGGCGCTCGCCCCGGTCGTCGCCGCCTCCCGCCCCCTGCCGGCCGGGCCCGGCCCCGGGGGCAACTCCTTCGACGAGACCTACCGGGGCCGCCGCATCCACGGCGCCCTGGTGCCGATCGCCGGGCGCCGCAAGGCCGACGGCGACTGGGAGGTCACCATCGACGGCCATCCGCTGCACCTCATGCGCCGGGCCGACGGCACCTGGCTGAGCATGGTCGACCACTACGGCTCGTACCCCACCGCGCTGGAGGCGACCCGCGCGGCAGTCGACGAGATCGGTCCCGGGCAGCAACTGCGCGACCTCGCCCCCGGCCCGGTCGGCGGCCGGATGGCCGGGCACCACATGGGAGGGCGCCATGGCGTACGTGCGTAAGGACGTCAGCACACTGACCCGCGCCGAGCGCCGCCGGTTCGTCGACGCGCTGCTGGAGCTGAAACGGCGGGGCGAGTACGACGAGTTCGTGCGCATGCACATCGACCACTACGCCGCCGACGGCGAGACCGGGCTGCGTTCCGCCCACATGGCCCCGTCCTTCCTGCCCTGGCACCGCAGGTTCCTGCTGGACCTGGAGCGGGCGCTGCGCCGGGTGGACTCCTCGGTGACGGTGCCTTACTGGGACTGGACCCGGAACCGTACGAAGACCTCCGTGCCGTGGACGGCGGACGTCCTCGGCGGCAACGGGCGGCGCTCCGACCGGCAGGTGATGACCGGCCCCTTCGCCTACACGGCGGGACACTGGACCATCAGGGTGGGGATCACGGACGGCAAGTTCCTCACCCGGGACCTGGGCCGGGCCGCCAATCCCATCGCGCTGCCCACCAGGAGCCAGCTCCAGTGGGCCCTCGACGACCCCGTCTACGACGCCCGGCCCTGGGACTCGACGGCGACCACGGGATTCCGCAACAAGCTGGAGGGCTGGGGACCCGGCAGCGGCAGCGCCTCCTGGCGCAACCACAACCGGGTGCACCGCTGGGTCGGCGGTGTCATGCTCGGCGGCGCGTCCGTCAACGACCCGGTGTTCTGGCTGCACCACGCCTTCCTCGACATGCAGTGGCACCGGTGGCAGCTCGCCCACCGCAGCCACCGCTATCTGCCCGCGAGTCCGCCCCCCTCGGGGGACCGGCAGCACGGGCGGATCGTCGCCCGGCACCAGAAGCTGCCGCCCTGGGACGTGACGCCGGACCAGCTCGAGGACGTGAGCGGGATCTACCGGTACGCGTGAGCGGAGCGCGGACAAGGGAAGAGCCCCGGCGCTCGAGGTGCAGGGGCTCTTCGCTGTCCGTGCGGCCGGATCAGTTGCCGTAGGCGCCCGATTCGGGGTTGCCCGGGGTGGCCTTGTGGCCGCCGTTGCCGCAGACGTTGCCGAACGCCGGGTTCAGCAGGCCGATGACGTCGACCGTGTCGCCGCACACGTTCACGGGGACGTGCACCGGAACCTGGGCCGCGTTTCCGGACAGCACGCCGGCCGAGTCGAGGGCTCCGCCCTCGGCGCCCGCGTCGGCCAGGGCGAGGCCGGCACCGCCGATCACCACGGCACCCGCGCCGAGGGCGACGGCGGCCGCCTTCGCGATGCGAGACATCAGGTTCTCCTTTTGCTCGGGGGTACGGCGGCAGGACCAGCCGCCGCGCTCCCCGTTCAACGGCCCGGCAGAGGGCTGGTCACGCCGATCAGCCGGGGATCACCCGTTCAACGGGGCGCGCGGGCGGCGGAGCACGGTGGAGTGTGGAGCGGGGGGCGCCGGGGGGATGGAGCACAGCGGGGCCGGCAGACGTCCGGGGCACGTCCGCCGCACTTCAGGCGCGCGTCCGATGCATGTCCGGCGCGCGTTAATTGGGAGGCGTCCGGGTGGGCCGCCCGCCTAGCCTCCGGTCATGACCACGGACTCAGGCACCGCCGCCGGCACAGAAGCCGGCCCGGGCGACGACGCCGACCCCAGCGAGCGGGCAAGGCAGTTGATCGGCCTGCTGGCCGAGGAGCGCAGGCTGCGTGCCCTCGCCGCCGTGGTCCTGGGCGCGGACACACCCGAACGGGTCGCCGAGGCGGCCGGGCTGTCCGCGAAGGACACGGCGGCGGCGCTGCTCCGGCTGCGCGAGCAGCGGGCGGTGACGGACGGCCCGACGGGCGCGCTCGCCGTCTCCTACGCCCTGTTCCGCGAGCTGGCCCGGCGGGAGCCGCCGGCACCGCGAGCCGGGAACGGGCCGGACGCCGTCCTGGACACCTTCGTACGGGACGGGCGGCTGGTACGGCTGCCCGCCAAATGGACCCGGAAGAAGCTGGTGCTCCGGCACATCGCCGAGCAGACCTTCGAGCCGGGCGTCGCCTACCCGGAACGGGTCGTGAACGAGCGCCTGCGGGCCTGGTGCGAGGACGCCGACGACATCGACCATGTGACGCTCCGGCGCTATCTGGTGGACCTCCACCATCTGCACCGGAGCGAGGGAATCTACCGCTGCCCGGAAGCCGGCTGACCCGGCCGTACACCGGCTGCCGGAGTCGCAGGCCGGACACCGGCTGCCGGAGTCGCAGGCCGGACACCGGCTGCCGGAGTCGCAGGCCGGACACCGGCTGCCGAACCCGAAGGCCGGACAACGGCTGCCGTACCCCGGAACCTCAGGGCAGCCGGCGTACCGGCGACCCCGCCAGGTACGCCTGGATGTCCTCCACCGCCTGGCCGTAGTACGTCGCGTAGTTGGCCCGTGAGACATAGCCGAGGTGGGGCGTGGCGAGGAGGCGGGGCGCGGTGCGCACCGGGTGCGACGCGGGCAGCGGTTCGAGGTCGAAGACGTCGATGCCGGCCCCGGCGATCCGGCCCTCGCGCAGCGCGGCCAGCAGGGCGTCCTGGTCCACGATCGCCGCGCGGGAGGTGTTGACCAGGTAGGCGGTCGGCTTCATGAGGGCGAGTTCGGCGGCGCCCAGCAGTCCGCGGGTGCGCTCCCCGAGGGCCAGATGGACGGAGACGAAGTCACTGGTCGCCAGGAGGTCCTCCTTGCCCGCGGCCAGTTCCACGCCCACCTCCTCGGCCCGCTCCTTGGTCAGGTTCTGGCTCCAGGCGCTCACCCGCATGCCGAAGGCGAGTCCGATCCGTGCCACCCGGCTGCCGATCTTCCCGAGCCCGAGGAGACCGAGCCGGTGCCCGTGCAGGTCGGCGCCGACGGTGGACTGCCAGGGCCCGCCCGAGCGCAGCGCGCCGCTCTCCTCGACGATCCCGCGGGCCATGCCCAGCAGCAGCGCCCAGGTCAGCTCCACGGGAGGCGTCGACGAACTCGCCGTACCGCACACGGTGACCCCGTGCGCCTCGGCGGCGGTGTAGTCGATGACGCTGTTGCGCATGCCGGAGGCGACGAGCAGCTTCAGCCGGGGCAGGCGGGCGATCAGCGAGCCGGGGAAAGGGACGCGCTCGCGCAGGGTGACGACGATGTCGTAGCCGGCGAGGGCCGCGGCGAGGGCGTCCTCGCCCTCCAGGTGCTCGCGCAGCGCGACGACCTCCACCCGGTCCCCGACCACCGACCAGTCGGCGGAGGCGGTGGCCACCCCCTGGTAGTCGTCCAGCACCGCACAGCGAAGCCGCATGTGACCCCTCCCTTCCCCGCGGCGACTGTACCTGCCCGTCGAAAGCCCGAACTCAGCCGAATACCCGGGGAAACGGAATCTGAACTGCTTCTTTCGATCTGATGTACAACTCTTCTTCCTCCTACTGGGTCGAACTGGCGAACAACGGCGTTTGCCCCCAACGTGCACGCCTGCCCGGAAGAGGAAACCTTGCCCATGACGATCCGTCGGTTGTGCGGTGCCCTGCGCGTGCGCGGGGTGACCGAGCTGCTTCTCGTGCTCCTGCTCGGAGCCGGCTTCGCCGCGCTGCCCGTCTTCGCGCTGCTGCCCGACTGGCGGGGCTTCGCCGTGGCGTCGGCCGTGACGTACGTCGTGGACGAGGTGCTGCACTCCAGGGCTCCGGGGTTCGTGCGCAGGCTCGCGGCGCTGCAGCTCACCAGGCCGCTGCGGTTCGCGGTGCGCACGGTGATGCTGCTCGCGCTGGCCAGCCGGATGGACGCGCCGGAGGCGGTCCTGGTGGCGGCGCTCGCCGTCTTCAGCGCCCACTTCGCGATGATGATGCTCTACACGGCGGTGCACCACGCCATCCGCGCGCGCCGCGTGCTGCCACTGGTCGTGCGCAACCTCGACATGAGCGGGCTGCCCATACCCAAGCAGCCGCCCGCCCTCCTCTACCGGCGCTTCCTGCGCAAACTCCTCCACCTCGACGTGCCGGCCCACGCCGGGCTCCTCGCCGCGCTCGCGGTCGGCTCCTGGCAGCCGGCGTACGCGGCCTTCGCCGTCACCGTCGGCGTGAGCACGGCGGCCGTCGTCGCACTGCTCGACCAGTACCGCAAGGCCCGCCGCATGCCCGCGAAGGACGAGGTGTTCGCCGAGGTCAACCGGCAACTCGCCGGATACCGCCCCGAGGTGGCGCTCTACTTCAGCTTCGCCGCCGTCTCCCGTGACTTCATGTACCAGGTCAACATGTGGATCGAGACGCTGGAGCAGCTCGACATGCGCCCGGTGATCATCCTCCGGGAGCGGGCCTCGTTCCGTTACCTCAGCCGGACCTGGATCCCCGTGGTCTGCGTCCCGAAGGCCGACGACCTGGCCGAACTCGAACTCTCCGGCGTGCGCGTCGTGCTCTATCCGGGCAACGCGGGCAAGAACGTGCACATGCTGCGGGTGGCCGAGGCCAAGCACGTCTTCATCGGCCACGGCGACAGCGACAAGCTCGCCAGCAGCAACCGGGTCAGCAAGGTGTACGACGAGATCTGGGTGGCCGGCCGGGCCGGCCGCGACCGCTACCAGCGGGTGCGGCATGCCATCAGCGACAGCGCCATCGTCGAGGTCGGCCGCCCCCAGCTCTCCCCGATCCGGCTGCACGCCGACCACACGCCCGGCCCGCTGCCCGTCGTCCTGTACGCGCCCACCTGGGAGGGCTGGAGCGACGACGACTGCCACACCTCGCTGATCCCGATGGGCGTACGCCTGATCGAGAAGCTCCTCGCGGAGAACGTCCGGGTCATCTACAAGCCGCACCCGCTCACCGGCAAGCGTTCGGCCGAGGCGGCCCAGGCCGACAAGGAGATCCGCGAGTTGCTGCGCGCGGACAACGAGCAGCGCGGCGCCGCCGAGGCGGAGGCCGCGGTCGCCGCCGCCAAGCCCCGCCTCAAGGAGATCCAGGCCCGCCTCGACGAACTGGCCGGCCGGCACGGCGGCGACGACGCCGAGCAGATGCGCGAGGCGCGGGTGCCGGACCGCGCGGGGGCGGCCGAATGGCAGGAGCTGCGCGCCGAGTGGCACCGGATCTTCTGGGAGACCCGGGGCCCGGTCCGCCACAACGTGATCCTCAAGCAACTGCCCACCCTCTACGAGTGCTTCAACCAGGCGGACATGCTCATCAGCGACGTCTCCTCGGTCGTCGCCGACTTCGTGGCCGGCCTCAAGCCGTACGTCCTGACCAACGCCCACGACCTGCCCGACCACGAGTTCCGGGCCGCCTACACCACGGCCGGCGGCGCCTACCTCCTCGACAGCGAGTGCGCGCGTCTGACGCAGATCCTGGACTCGGTCCGTGCCCCGCACACCGACCCGATGGCCCTGGACCGCCGCACCCTGAAGGAGTACGTCCTGGGCCCGGACCACCCGACCTCCATGGCGCGCTTCAACGCCTCGGTGAACGCCCTGGCCGCGAAGGCGGAGGCGGAGCGCGCGGAGGAGACGACTCCGGAACTGGCGGCCTGAGCGGAGCGGCTGACACGGCGGACGGGGCGCTGACGTACTCGGGTGGACCTGAGTATCAGCGCCCTGTTCGTGTACCGGGGCGGCCCGGAACGCTTGACCCATGAGCAGAGAACCGCGGAAACCCGCCCTCCAGCTGTTGTGGATCCTGGTACTGGCCGGCGTGTCGATGGCGTTGTGGGCCGCCTGGCTGGGCTGGGACCAGCACCGGGACGTCCACCCCGACGGCTCGACGACCGGCCCGTACGAGGCGTGGCAGGTCATCGGACTGGTGCTGACCCTCCTGGCACCGGTGTGCTGGGCGGCGTTCCGCGACTACGTCGCGGCCGCGGTGCTCGGCACCTCGGCCGGCCTGACCACCGCCGCGTACTACGACTGGTCGGACGACTCCAGCGGCCTCTTCGCGGTCGGCGTGGGCCTGGTCATGATGGGAAGCCTCGCCGCGACCACCGTCGTCTCCGCCGTGATCACCGCGGCGACACGGGACGGCCGACGGGCCGGAGTCTGAAAGCGGGGACCGGGTGGGGGGCCTGGGCGGAGGGCTCAGGCGGCGGGCACGAGCGGGGGGCCTGGGCGGCGGGCACGAGCGGTGGGAGTTGGTGGCGGGCGCGAGCGGGACCCGGGTGGCGGGCTTGGGCGGCGGACCTGGGCGGGGGCTCAGGCGGCGGGCGCCGGCGGCTGAATCAGCCCGGTTCGGTCGGTCAGAGAGCCGCGAGCAGACCGTCGAGCGGTGCCGGCACGCGATCGGCCTCGAGCGCCTCCACCAGCACCCGCCCGTAATGGATCTTCCGCCCCTTCTTGGTACCGAAGAAGCGCCGCAACTGCTGCTGCGCGGTACGGCCCCGCTGCGCCGGCTGGCGCAGAAAGGTCTCCAGGGCCCGCTCGTCCCCCTCCGCCCGGACGAGTTCCGCCACCCGCGTCACGCCCAGCGCCCGGATGAGCTCGTCCTCCAGATCCGCCGCACACACGAAGAACCCCTGCCACGCGGCGCTGGCCCGCTCCAACCCACGGACGTAGTAACCACGTTCCGCCTCGTCGCACAGCCCCGTGAGCCGCAGCCCGAGACCGGGCGGCCCGAGAACCCGGGCGAAGTGCCCGACGCTCATGGCACCGCCCATCGACACCACGCAGACCCCTTCGGCCGCCAGATCCCGCCCCCGGCGCGCCGCCAGAGCACCGACGGCCGCGACATCGCTGGGCCCTTCGAGCAACACGGCCACCCGCACGGACAACCGCCCGGCCAGCTCCCGCGCGGCCTCACCGTCCCCACCGGCCGCCCACACACCGACCGCATCCCGGAACGCCCCCATGTCAGCCACGCCCCGAGTCTCCGCCCCCGTACGGCCGGACCGCCACGCAATTTCCTCCACCAGGCGACGCCGATGCCCGTAAGCCCCCCATGCCTTCCCTGAGCCCCGTCCCTCCTGAGCCCCTAAGAGAGCCAACACAGTGCCTGGACTCGCCTGTAGGCGATCACACAGCAGGCGAGCTTCAGGAACGCCTCGTGGATGTCGTCGCGGATGCCCCGCAGGCAACCACGGTCGTCCAGTGGCAGCCGGCCGGGATGGCGCGGACGCCGCTGCCTGACCGGCAGCGACGGCTCCATGCGCCCCCACAGGTCATCAGGCACCATCCACGGAGAACCCGTTCCCCTTCCCCATGACTCGTTCAACGAGCCGGCCAGGAAGGGGATATGACTACGACCAGGCCTTCTATTAGGTGCTCCAACTCCCGTAGCTGATGGCCCTGAAAATAGGGTGCGGGCGGCTGAGCTGGGGTGGTAGGTAAGCGATGTGACAGACAGTCTTGAGTATTCCGCCCTGCTGCAACTGATCGACGAGCGGTCGGCCGCGTTCCGGAGTGCGGTTGCCGCCGCGCCCAGCCTTGACGCGCCGGTGCCGTCCTGCCCCGAGTGGACGTTGTTCGATCTGGTGCAGCACCTGGGTACGGGCCAGCGCTGGTGGGCCGCGATCGTCGCCGCGGGCCCGGCCGAGGCTCCGCCGGCCAAGGATGCCGCGGAGGTGCCGCGCGAGCTCGAGGCGCTGCTGGCCTGGTACGCCGAGGCGAACGAGCTGCTGCTGAGTGCGCTGCGCGAGGCCGGCCCGGAGCGCGAGTGCTGGACGTGGTGGGGCGCCGGCGTGTCGCCGGCGAATGCCCGGGGCGTTGCCCGGCGCCGGGTGCACGAGGTGCTCGTGCACACCTACGACGCCCAGCTCGCCGCAGGCGCCGTGCAGCCGATGCCGGCGGACGTCGCGATCGACGGCGTGGCCGAGTTTCTCGACACCTGCAACTCCACCCCGGCGGCCTGGCCGCACGAGGCCGCCACCATCCACTACCACGCCACCGAGGGCCGCTCCTGGCTCCTCGCGCTGGACGGCACCGGCGCCTGGCCCGCACCCCTCACGGACGACGCCGCGCCCGCCTCCGCTTCGGCCACGGGCACGGCCGAGCAGCTGCTCCTCTTCGTCTGGGGCCGCCTCACGCTGAGCGACCTGAAGATCGAGGGCGACCAGCAGGTGTTCGAGCAGCTGATCGCCTGGGAGCCCGAGGAGTAGCGAGTCAATACCGCCAGCGGACGGCCTCGATGGCGTCCGCGTCGGTGAACATCGCGAACAGCTCCGCCTCCGCACGGCGGACGGCCAGTACGGCCTCGTACAGCTCGGGCCCGAGCGCCTCCCCCACAGCACTGCCGACTCAGCCAGGAAGGGGATATGGCTACGACCAGGCTTTCTGTGAGGTGCTCCAAGCCTCCGCGCCCCTAACCTCCGCGCCCTTGAGCCTCGGTGCCCCTAAGGGATCCGCCCCTGCTGCCCCACCCGCCTGATCCGCGCGAGGTGCACGGCTCCGACGACCCAGCCCGCGACCAACAACGCGACGGCGGACTCGAGCATGGCGACGTAGCGGTCCCCATCCATGATCAACTCGGCAAGGTAGATCCCCGCGTCGAGGCTACCCAGCCCGAACAGACAGACCGACGCCCCACCAAGCGCCCCCCGCGCCTTGCCCCCGGCTCCAGCGGCCCCCACCTGAACGCTTCGCATACCGCTCATGATGAGCGCGATGGGCCCGCAGGGCCATATCCGGCTCAACGACGGCATCCCACCCGCCCAGGTGGCCGAGTGGGCCGGAAACAGCGTCGCCGTGCTCCTGGCGACCTACGCCCGGTACGTCGACGGGCAGCTGCCGGACCTGAAACGGCGACTGAAAGCCGCGGGCGACCTTCCGGAGGCGGAGGTGCCTGGCGCTGGCTGATCTTCCACTGGTCGAGAACTTCGACACGTATTCGACACGGCCGCCCGCGAAAACCCGGTGCCAGCCGGACAGCCTCGGAGTCCGCCCTGATCAGCAAGAGGGCGTCCGGGGCTTCGTCACGTCGGCTGATATGGGCCCTGACCAGCAAAAAGCCCTCCCGAGGGGAGGGCTGAGGGTGAGCGCCCCCGGCAGGACTCGAACCTGCGGCCAAGCGCTTAGAAGGCGCCTGCTCTATCCACTGAGCTACGGGGGCCTGGTGGCGGGACAAGGATAAAGCTCCTTGTTCCCTGACCCTGTCGCTTCGCCTCCGTGGCTCGATGTGGAGGTTCGGTGAAGCGGTCCTGATAATCGCAGGCAGGTACGAATCGTGCACCGCTTTTGGCCTCCGACGCACCGGGTGTTGTGCACTCGTTATGCCTGGACTGTGCCCTCGTACCAGTCGTCCCTTACGTCCGTTGTGTTCCATCGGCGCGCTGAGATGTCCATATGCTTCAGAATTCCCCTAAAATTGGGCATTCTTCACATGTGGTGACCTTGGACGTTCGGCCTCAGCTGCTCGACACACTCTCCGCTCTGCGCGACCGTGTCGCCGCCGCACGCTTTCCGCTGCCCCTGGCCGGGGCCCCACGCGCGCGTGCGAACCGTGACGAGCTGCTCGCGCAGCTCGACGACTATCTGGTGCCCCGACTAAGGGACCCCGGCGCCCCTCTGCTGGCCGTCGTCGGCGGGTCCACCGGGGCCGGCAAATCGACCCTCGTGAACTCCGTCGTGGGGCGCCGGGTCAGCCAGGCGGGCGTGCTCCGGCCGACGACCCGGACGCCGGTCCTGGTCTGCCATCCGGAGGATCATCACTGGTTCAGCGGCATGCGCGTGCTCCCCGATCTCACGCGCGTGTGGGGGCCCCAGCCGGACACCGGAGACGATCTGCTGCTCCCCGGCGAGGCTCCCGCGCGCGTGCTGCGTGTCGAGACCGCCGAGAGCCTCCCGCGCGGACTCGCCCTGCTCGACGCCCCCGACATCGACTCGCTGCTCGCCGACAACCGTGTCCTGGCCGCCGAGCTGATCTGCGCCGCCGATATCTGGATCATGGTCACCACGGCCGCCCGCTACGCCGACGCCGTGCCCTGGCATCTGCTGCGTACGGCCAAGGAGTACGACGTCACCCTGGTGACGGTTCTCGACCGTGTGCCGCACCAGGTGGTCTCGGAGGTCTCCCGGCAGTACGGCGCCCTGCTGACCAAGGCCGGGCTCGGCGACGTACCGCGTTTCACCGTGCCCGAGCTGCCCGAGTCGGCCTGGGGCGCCGGTCTGCTGCCCAGCACCGCCGTGGCGGCCCTGCGGACCTGGCTCGTGCACCACGCGCAGGACGCCGCGGCCCGCGAGCACGTCATGGCCCGTACGGCACACGGCCTGCTCGACTCGCTCAGGTCGCGCATGCCGGAATTGGCCTCCGCCGTCGCCGCGCAGTACGCCGCCGCGCTCCGGCTCACCTCCGCCGTCGAGAGCGCCTACGACGGCGAGCTCGCGCGCGTGCGAGGCCGGTTGCAGTCCGGGGCGGTACTCGCCGGGGACGCGCTCAAGCGCTGGCGTGCCTTCCCCCTGGACTGCACCGCGGGCGAGCTGCTGGACGCCCTCGTGGAGAGCCTGGGCGCGCTGCTGCTGTGTGCCGTCACGGCCGCCGACGAGCGCGTCGACGAGGCCTGGCGGCGCGAGCCCGGCGCGGCCGCTCCGGGACTCGCCGACCGGCACCCCTCCCCGGAGAAGGCCGAGCACCGCATCGGGCTCGCGGCCCGTCGCTGGCGGCGCGAGCTGGAGGAGTACGCCGAGGACGAGGTGCGGGACATCGAGCGCAGCACCGCTCCCGATTCCGAGAGCGTCGCCGCCCTCGTCGCCACCGCGCTGCTGGGCGGGACCCGGGCGCGTACCGCGGGCGAGCGGCTGGCCGAGCGGATCGGTGCCCATGGCGCGCTGCGGCTGCGCGACCGGGCCGAGCGGCTGCTCAACGACACCGTCGACCGCGTCGTGCACACCGAACGCGAGCGGCGCCTCACCCCGCTCGACGCCCTGGACCTTCGTGCCGAGCCCCAGGCGGAGCTCATCGCCGCGCTGTCCGTACTGCAGAAGGAGAGGTGAACGGTGACAGCCGTCACTGACCATGATCACACGGACCACAGGGATCACACCGATCACATGACTCACATGGACCGCATGGACCGCACGACGCACGTGGGCCCCTCGGACCACGCCGGTCCTGCTGCTGCCGGCACGGACGGCCGAGCCGGGGAAGAGGGCGACACGGTCAACGGCCGTACACCGGCCGCCGGCGGCTCCGCGCACCCCACCCCCGGCACGGTGCGCGGCGCGGAAACCGGTGACGACACCGGGGCGGGCCCCAGGGCCGAAGTCACCGAGACCGAGGAGCAGCGGGACGAGCGCGACCCGGAGACGGACGGACGGTCGCACGCCCGTGTGCCCGGTAAGCGCTCCGACCGCGAGGAAGGCGTGCCCGCCCATGAAGGCGGTGACCAGGCATCGGCAGCCGCGGGACAGCGGGGAACCGAGCCGCACACGCGCGCGGCAGAGGCACAGCAGGACTGGCGGGACGCCGGCGAGCCGCACGCGCGCGTGAACACCTCCGGCACCGGGACGGGGACCGGCACCGGGACCGATGGGGGCCCGCACCGCCCTGTGGAGGACGACGGGAAGCCCGGCCCCGACGCGGACGCGTCCGACCCCTGGGACGACGGGCTCATCGCCCGCCGGGTGACGGAGGGCGGCGAGCGCGTCTCCGTCCTCGACAAGCCCGTCCGCGCCCCGGGCACCCACACCCCCGCCCCCCTGGCGTACGACGGCCCTCTGCGCTCCCGGCTCGACGCTCTGCGCGAACTCGTCGGCCTGTCCCGCGCCCGCCTCGACACCCGCACCCTCGCCGAGGCGGGCCGGGTCCTGGACGAGGCGGCCGCCCGCCGCAAGCTCTCCGGCGGGCACACCGTCGTCGCCATCGCGGGCGCCACCGGCAGCGGAAAGTCGCAGCTGTTCAACGCCCTGGCCGGGGTGGCCATCTCGGAGACGGGGGTTCGGCGCCCGACCACCGCGGCGCCCATCGCGTGCAGTTGGAGTGACGGCGCGGCGGGCCTCATCGACCGGCTCGGCATTCCGGGCCGGCTGCGTCGGCGCCCTCTGCAGAGCGCGGAGGCGGAGGGGCAGCTGCGCGGACTGGTCCTGGTCGACCTGCCCGACCACGACTCCGCGGCCGTGGAGCACCGCGAGCAGGTCGACCGGATTCTGAAGCTGGTCGACGCGGTCATCTGGGTGGTCGACCCCGAGAAGTACGGCGACGCCATGCTCCACGAGCGCTATCTGCGGCCCATGGCCGGCCACGCGGAGGTCATGTTCGTCGTCCTCAACCAGGTCGACCGGCTCCCCGGGGAGGCTGCCGACCAGGTACTGGACGATCTGCGCAGGCTGCTCGACGAGGACGGTGTCGCGCTCGGCGAGTTCGGGGAGCCGGGCGCCACGGTGCTCGCGCTGTCCGCGCTCACCGGCGACGGCGTCGGTGAGCTGCGCGAGGTGCTCGGCCACTTCGTGATGGAGCGCGGTGCGGCGGCCCGGCGGGTCGCGGCCGATCTGGACGCGGCCGCGGCTCAGCTGCGGCCCGTCTACGCCACCGGCCGACGCGTCGGCCTCAGCGAGGAGGCGCGCGAGGAGTTCGCCGCCCGGCTCGCCGACGCGGTGGGCGCCACCGCGGCCGGCGAGGCCGCCGAACGCGCCTGGCTGCGCAACGCCAACCGGGCCTGCGGCACGCCCTGGCTGCGGCTGTGGCGCTGGTACCAGAGCCGCGGCGGGCCCAGCACGGGCCGCATGGCGGTACGTCACCAGGCCGATGAGGAGGCCACGGCCCGTCAGCGCGTCGAACAGGCGGTCCGTACGGTGTCCGACCGGGCTTCGGCCGGTCTGCCCACGCCGTGGGCGCAGGCGGTGCGGGAGGCGGCCGTGCGCGGCTCGCACGGACTGTCGGAGGCGCTGGACGACCTGGCGGCCCGGGCCGGACTGCCGCCGGGGCGGCCGCCCCGGCCGGGCTGGTGGCCGGTGGCCGTGCTGATCCAGGCGGCCATGACCCTGCTGCAGGTCGTGGGCGGGTTGTGGCTGGTGGGGCAGATCGCCGGAGTCATGGCACCCAACCTGGGCGTGCCGGTGCTGCTGATGGTGTGCGGCATCGTCGGCGGGCCGTTCGTGGAGTGGGGCTGCCGGATGGCGGCCCGGGGGCCCGCCCGCCGGTACGGCCAGGACGCGGAACGGCGACTGCGGGAGGCGGCCGCGAGCTGCGGCCGGGCCCGGGTGCTCGATCCGCTGGCGGCGGAGCTGCTTCGGTACCGGGAGGTGCGGGAGCAGTACGGCCGGGTGGTGCAGACGGGCGTGGGGGTGGGGTGAGAGCGGTGCGGTGAGGGGGAGAGGGCGAAGAGCAGGGGCGCAGGAGGCTGTCAGACGGGTAAGCCCGGCAGGTCGTCAGGTGTCGGCCGTCGACGGGGCTCCCTGCCGTCCTCCCGCCAGTCTTCCTTCTGCCTGTCTTCCTGCCCGTCTCTCACCCGTACGGGTGGCGGAGTTTTCCACAGCTCGGCAGTGGTCCACAGTGCTCAGCGGGCCCGGCCCGGCGGAGGCAGTCTGTTCCCGTGGCGATCGTGCCGCAGGGCAGACGCCGCCGTACGGGACGGGCCCGTACGCATGGCCGCCCGGCCGTGAGAGGCCGGGCGAGGGAGGGGTTCACGATGAACGAGACCGTGGTGTGCGTGGTGGGCAACGTGGCGACGCCGCCGCTGTACCGGGAGACGGCCGCCGGACCTTCGGCCCGGTTCCGGCTGGCGGTGACCGCGCGCTACTGGGACCGGGAGAAGAGCGCCTGGACGGACGGGCACACCAACTTCTTCACCGTGTGGGCCAACCGCCAGCTCGCAGTCAACGTGGCGGCCTCGGTGGAGGTGGGACAGCCCGTCGTCGTCCAGGGCAGGCTGAAGGTGCGCACCGAACTGCGCGACGGGCAACAGGGCCGCACATCGGCCGACATCGACGCCGTGGCCATTGGCCACGACCTTGCGCGGGGCACCGCGCTCTTCCGCCGCACGGTCCGGCAGGAGGCACCGCCGGCGGCCCGGCCGGAGCCGAGCTGGGAGACACCGGGCATCTCTGCCCACTCGGTCCAGGACGAGCCATCCGCTCAACCAGTCGTGGCAGCAGCGGTGGTGACATGACGTCAGCGGTCGGCCGCGGCCCTGCGACCGACCACCGCGGCTGTCACGCCTTGTCGGCATGCGGCCACCGAGCGTGCCGAACAGGCCGGTGAGCGCGATGTATTTGTCGACAAGCCCGGTCGGCGTGCAGTGCCGGCGATAACGATTCCGGATCGGATCGCCTCATGTGACGATCCGACAGGGGGTGCGGTCCCTGTGATCCATAGGATGCCGGGCATGCCCCTCGGGGCAGCCGATTCTGCTGGTGGGACCGTCCCCCACATCCAACGGGTCCTGCTCGAAGGGGAATTCTGTGCTTGCTGCGTTCACTGGGTTCACTCGGTTCCGCGTGGCCCGCCTCGCGGCCGTGACGCTCGCGTCCGGCCTCGCGGCGACCACCGTGCTGTTCGGCGCGGGTACGGCCGCGGCCGACGAGACACCGCAGACCCAGGGCGGCGCGACGGCGACGATAGGCGGCCTGAAGACGTACGGCCAGGCCGTGATCCACGAGGACGGCGGCGACCAGCAGGTGTCCGCGGGCCTGTTCGAGATGTCCGTGGACGGCGGCGGCACACTGCAGACGTACTGCGTCGACATCCACAACCCCACCCAGCGCGACGCCCACTACCAGGAGACCCCCTGGAGCGGGACTTCGCTGGGCGCCAACAAGGACGCCGGCAAGATCCGCTGGATCCTGCAGAACTCCTACCCCCAAGTGAACGACCTCGCCACGCTCGCCCGGCGGGCGGGTGTGAGCGGTCTGAGCGAGCAGGACGCGGCTGCCGGCACGCAGGTTGCCATCTGGCGCTACTCGGACGGGGCGAAGGTCGACGCCGTGGACCCGCAGGCCGAGAAGCTCGCGGACTACCTGGAGAAGAGCGCCCGCGACAGCACCGAACCGCAGGCCTCGCTGACCCTGGACCCGCCCGCTGTCTCCGGCCGCCCGGGGGACCTGCTCGGACCGGTGACCGTGCACACCAACGCGCGCGGCGTGACGGTCGGCGCGCCGGCGGGCGCGGGCGCCGGTGGGGTGCGGATCATCGACAGGACCGGCAAGGTGATCACCTCGGCGAAGGACGGCAGTCAGCTGTTCTTCGATGTTCCCGAGGGTGCGGCGGACGGCTCCGCCCAGCTGACCGTCCAGGCCTCCACCACCGTCCCGGTGGGCCGCGCCTTCGCCTCCGAGAGCCGCAGCCAGACCCAGATCCTGGCCGGCTCCAGCGAGTCCACGGTCTCCGCGACCGCGGGCGCCACCTGGGCGGACAAGGGCGCCACGGCGGTGTCGGCCCGGAAGAACTGCGCCAAGAGCGGCGTCGACATCACCGCGGCCAACAAGGGGGACCAGCCCTTCACCTTCGAGCTGATGGGCGCGGAGCACACCATCCCGGCCGGGGCCTCCCGCACGGTGACGGTCCCGCTCCAGGAGGACCAGTCCTACGACTTCACGATCACCGGCCCGAACGGCTTCAGCCATCGGTTCACCGGGGTCCTCGACTGCAAGACCCAGGGCACGGTCACCACCGAGTCCACCCAGACCCTCAGCGAGCCCAGCCCCGCGACCGTCGGCGGCAACAGCACGGCTCCCGACACCGACCTCGCGGCCACGGGCAGCTCCGCGATCACCCCGATGATCGCCGGGGTGGCCATCGGACTCGTGGTGATCGGCGGTGCGGTGCTGGTGGTGCTGCGCAGGAGGGAAGCGGCGGCGGGCGAGTGAGGTCCGGCCGCACCGGTTCCTCCTGATCCGCCGGCCCGGGCGGGCCGCGTGACGCTGCCGGTCAGCCGACGCGCGGAATGCCCTGGCCCGGACCGGTCTCCCTGGGCTGGGCCACGCACATGGCCCAGATGGCGACGCCCGAGAAGGCGATCATCAGGGTGGACCACAGCGGGGAGTAGGGCAGGGACAGGAAGTTGGCGATGATGATCAGTCCAGCGATGACGATGCCGGAGATCTGCGCCCACTTCGCGGTCTGGAACAGTCCCAGGCTGACCACCACGGCGACGGCGCCCAGGATGAGCGTGACCCAGCCCCAGCCGGTCAGATCGAACTGGAAGACGTAGCCACGCGTCGTGATGAACACGTCGTCCGCGGCGATCCCCATGATGCCGCGGAAGATGTCGATCACTCCGGCGATCATCAGCATGATGGCGGCGAAGAGCATCAACCCGCCGGCCCACTGTTGCTTGCGGGCCTGTGTGGTGTGTGTCGTGGTCATTTCTGGGCCTCGATCGATTGGGTCCGGCGATTGCGTCCGGCGATCAGTGAGGGCGCCTCCCTTCGCCCTTGCCCGGGCTTCGGACGACGCTTCCGGATCCACCGTGCGCCTGCTCGGGACCGGTGGCATCACTCGGCCCGGGTGATTTCGCTCCGGCCACCCCGCTCGACACGCGACTCGACGCGCGGCACCGCAGGGGGGTGCCTACGCTTGTTCCGCAACCGCCGTGCACTCAGGGGGGACCCCGCATCCAGCGGATGGCGGACCAACCCCTGGGGCATCACCGCATGAACGACGGCAGGAAGACATCCCACCCGTCACAGCACGCCCTCCGGTGGCGTGCGGACCGGGCGTGGCAGGCCGCGTTCCGCCGTTTCGAGGAGAGTGGGCCGGGCCGGCTGTGGGTCCGGCTCTCGGCGGTCGACTTCTTCGGGCACTCGTTCCAGCTGGCCGCGCTCGCGCTCCTGTGCTTCTTCCCGTTCCTGATCATCCTCACGGCGGCGGCAGGGCAGGACACGGCCGCGGTCGTCGCCGGCTGGCTGGGGCTGAACGAGCAGGCGGCTCAGGCCGTGGCCACCCTGTTCGCGCCGACCACGACCTCGTACACCCTGACCGGGACGAGCGCCGTACTGCTCCTGCTCGGAGTCCTGGCCGTGGCCGGCACCCTCCAGAACTGGTACCTCATGCTGTTCGACGTCCCGGAGGACGCGAAGTGGAAGACCACGGCCCGGCTCACCTGGCTCGCCGGGCTGTTCGCCTACGCCGCCGCGCAGGCCGCCTTCGGCAGGGTGCTCCACGGCTGGCTCCTGACGGGCCTGACCGGCTTTCTCTGGGCGGTCGTCTTCTGGTGGTGCAGCATGTACGTGCTGCTGGCCGGGAGGGTGCCCTGGCGCGCCCTACTCCCGTCGGCCCTGGTCACCAGCGTGTGCTGGACCGGCCTCGGCGTCTTCTCCGCCCACTACTTCTCCGCGGCGATCGTGGCGAACGAGCAGAAGTACGGCCCCATCGGCGTCGTGATGGTCATCCTGTCCTGGCTGGTGGCGGTCGGCGTGGTGATCCACCTGGGCGCGATCGTCGGCCGAGCCTTCCAGTGACCCCCAGCTCACGGAACTGCGGGCAGAGCCGAAGACGGCTCTGCCCGCAGCCTCGTGAATGACCGGGTCAGCGGCGTGCGGGTAACGGGGATCCAGCCGGCCCGCGGAGATCGTCACCCAGCGGCCACGACCTGGCCGGCCGAGATCAGCGGAGGGTTGGGCAGCAGCGACGCGAGGTTGTCGCGCACGAAGTCCGCCGCCCGCTTGACCGACTCGTCCGCTCCGGCCTGGTCTTCGTAGACGCTGGTGGAGAGCATCACTCCATTCCCGGCATCAATCCAGTAGTAGGCCACGAAACCGGGGACCTGGCGGAGGAGGGGGATGAATCCCTCGTCCACCTGGCGTCCCGCCTCGGCAGGATCCGTCACCCCTTCGTACCGCCGAACCACTGCGTACATAGCTGATCTCCTCATGACTCCCGGGGACGTTCTGCTCGAAGCGACATACCCCTCAGTGCACGTCTCCCGCTCGCGTCAGGTCCGCAAGGCACTCGGACAGGCGCATGACCCCTCCGACTGGGCGTCCGAGTCCCGTCAGCCACCGCGGCAACAGACCGGGGCGTCGGACAGGCTCGGGCGCCGACAACTCAGCAGCAGGTCAGAGCGGTGATCGATGAGGTCTTGGCAGGCCACCGCCCCGGTGACCGGTTCACCAGGAGTGAGATCGCGTTCGATCACGTCCGAGGAGCCTCCGGATGAGCACGAACACACCGATGGCAATCAGAGCCAGCCCGATGACGATCAAGGCCGCCCCGAGAGTGATCAGGAACGTCCCGATCAAGATCAGAAGCGCTCCGATGAGGACCAGGAGCGTCCCGATGACGAAGAGAAAGATCGCGAGGACGGTCACGGCTGTCCTCCTGTTCTCCCTCCCGCTCCGACTTCTTTCCGGCTCCCCTGCAAGCAGTCTGCGCCACACCACCGCGGCTTGCGGCCAAAACGCCCCCATGGCTTGAGCTGCCTCGACAGGCCGGGACGCCATGAGGCCGTCCCTGGACCGTGCGAGGCCGCCCGAGGGCGCACAACGGCGACCGGCATTGACGGACGAGCCCGACCCGAAGCAGCGAAACCCCAGGTCGTGCCCCAATTCAGTAGTCCTCGCCAACCTGCAGAAACAAGGCTCCGAAAGACCCGGGACGCCGAACCTGTTGCGCACAGCCGAAAGCGGCTGAGGCCGATAGGGCGCCTGCGATGACGGCAGCGGGATCAGACGGTGGTGGCCGTCAGCAGTCGGTCGTGGCTGCGAAGCCCTTCGAATCGGCGGCGCGCTACAGGGCCGCCCGCATCCTCTAAGCGCCGGTCCTACGATGCGGTGGCTTATGTAAGCGTCGGTCCTACGATGCGGTGACTTATGGGCGACCGTGCCCGATGTCTGCCAGGCCGGTTGGTGGCCCCGCCCTGTTCACGGGCGAGGCCACCGCCCTACGGAGCAGGCTCGAAGGTCACAGTGTTGCCGGGGCATGCTTCCGCGAGCTGCGTGAGTGCTTCGAGTTCGACGGCGTCGACGGTGAGCCCCCAGCGGAGCTTGGTTGCGATCCACTCCGAGGCGTATCGACAGGTGACGTCGACGGCCGGAGGCAGCCACTCGGCCGGGTCCTGGTCGGCTTTGCTGCGGTTCGAGGCTGCGGAGACAGCGACCAGGGAGGTTGGAACGGCGAGGTCGTTGGCGTATGCCTCACGCCGCTGGGCAGTCCATTGCGATGCCCCGGAATCCCAGGCCTCGGCCAGGGGCACCATGTGGTCGACGTCCAAGGCGGACGCGGGGGTCAGCCACTTGGCGTCGTAGTACGACCACCATCGCCCTCCTGAGAGCTTGCAGCCTGGGAGGACCTCTGGCGGGTCGACGGCCTCGGAGATGAGCACCTCCGCTCGTGTATTGCATCCGTCGGTGGGGTTCTGGCCCGCGTTCCAGTGCTTGAAGCTGGTGCGCTGGTAGCCGTCCCGCACCTCCGCCGCAAGGGGGAGGACGAGGACCGCGGTCGACATCGGAAGTGTGTAGCTCGGGATGGACCGGCCGTGCGCGTGGGCCGGCGTGGGTGCCACGAGGGGCACGGCGACAAGTGCGGCCGCAATCGCGGCGCGCTTGAGGTTGCTGATCACGCACCGCAGGATTGACTGAAAATACTTCAATCATGAGATCCGACTCGAACGAATGAGCCGAACAGGTGCATGCGTTCACCGGGCAGGTGTGCCACCTGGCCCCGTTGGAGGAGAGTGTGTGTCGGAGTAGTCGCCGCACGACCCACTAGGCGTACGCCACAGGCGCGACGGACACACGAGCGCCCTCCCGGGCCGTCCAGGGGCCGTGGAAGGGCGCTCAACGATGACCGACGCCGACAACTGCCGACAGCTCAGTAGCAGGTCAGGACGTTGATCGAGGAAGCGGCCGCAGGTCACGGCCGCCCGTGATCAGTTGTGGCTGTGCAGATCACGCAGCGCCGAGCTGAGCGGCCAGGAACACCGCCGCCACCGAGGGGCGGACTGCGTACGTTGCGCCCGCGCTCCCCTCGGGAGCCTCCCACCAGTAGAACGGAAGCCGCCGCTCACTGTTGCTGTGTCCCTTGCTCATCCCGGACAGCACCCCTGCCACGCGCCGCGCCGGATCACTCTCGTTCGGCCCACCCAGGGCCTTACTCACCAGCTCCGTGCAGTGGATCCTCCGGCCAGGGTTGCTCAGCAGGTACTGGAACACCCGCCGGGCCTGCGGAGCGAGTTCGGCCAAGAACATCGCGGCGCGCTCCAAGTCCTCCGGACCCCATTCAGAGGCTCCGTAGTGCCCCGCTTCGCCAGAGTGCTTAGCCCATCGTGGATCAACCTCAGACAGGTACTCCGTCATGCCCGCCCCCAACAGTTAGTGCCTGGCGTGTGTGTCGTTCGCACCGTACAGACCCGCCAGGGGACACTGCGTGTCGAATCCGTGTCGAAGTTCTACCGGCGACCCCCTCAGTTGAGGAAGACCCACAGGTCAAGGGGGAGGGCGGGGCGCACCCACAAAGCGCCTTCTAAGCGCCGACCCGGTCAGGGCGTCATGATCTAGCGATGGATGAGTACGCGAGGCTCAAGGGCTCTGAAGTGTCGGCTGGAGACATGGTGCGGCGGAGCCGGGCGGCGACCGTCGCTGCTCTGCCGTGGGGACCCGGATCACCGGAAGGTCGTGAGTCATCATCCGTTCGGGATCTTCAAACGGATAGAGGGTGTGCCCGATGCCGTGGGGTAGCTGAGATCACGACCACTCGCGATGGAGCTGCCTGCGCCCGGGGCCTCCGCCACGGGGGTCGTCTACTGGCACGACCCACACAACCATCAGGTGAGGGGCCGGATCGATGTGGCAGGCGGATGACGAATGATCATCCCTGGGCCGTCTCTGGGCCGTGCGAGGGTGCCCGAGGCCAACCAACGGCGACCGACACTGACAGACGAGCCACCGCTGCCACCAGCGAAACCCCAGGTCAGAGGCGCCCGGCCATACGCGTTTCCGCACAGGGGTGGCGGTACGGCAAGATGGGGTGTATCTGCCCACTGCCAGATTTCAAGCTGCCGGACGGTTTCTCTTGGCTGAGTTCATTTACACCATGCGCAAGGCGCGCAAAGCGCACGGCGACAAGGTGATCCTCGACGACGTCACCCTGAGCTTCCTGCCGGGAGCGAAGATCGGTGTCGTCGGCCCGAACGGTGCCGGTAAGTCGACCGTGCTGAAGATCATGGCCGGCCTCGAGCAGCCGTCCAACGGTGACGCGTACCTGTCGCCGGGCTACAGCGTGGGCATGCTGCTCCAGGAGCCGCCGCTCGACGAGGAGAAGACGGTCCTGGAGAACGTCCAGGACGGTGTCTCCGAGATCAAGGGCAAGCTCGACCGGTTCAACGAGATCGCCGAGCTGATGGCGACCGACTACTCCGACGCGCTGCTCGACGAGATGGGCAAGCTGCAGGAGGAGCTGGACCACGCCAACGCGTGGGACCTCGACGCCCAGCTGGAGCAGGCCATGGACGCGCTGGGCTGCCCGCCCGGCGACTGGCCCGTCACCAACCTCTCCGGTGGTGAGAAGCGCCGCGTCGCGCTCTGCAAGCTGCTGCTGGAGCAGCCCGACCTGCTGCTCCTCGACGAGCCCACCAACCACCTCGACGCCGAGTCCGTGAACTGGCTGGAGCAGCACCTGGCCAAGTACCCGGGCACCGTCGTGGCCGTCACCCACGACCGGTACTTCCTGGACAACGTGGCCGGCTGGATCTGCGAGGTCGACCGCGGCCGCCTGCACGGCTACGAGGGCAACTACTCCAAGTACCTGGAGACCAAGGCCACCCGTCTGAAGGTCGAGGGCCAGAAGGACGCCAAGCGGCAGAAGCGGCTCAAGGAAGAGCTGGAGTGGGTGCGGTCGAACGCCAAGGGGCGTCAGGCCAAGTCCAAGGCCCGCCTCGCCCGGTACGAGGAGATGGCCGCCGAGGCCGACAAGATGCGGAAGCTGGACTTCGAGGAGATCCAGATCCCGCCGGGCCCGCGTCTGGGCAACGTCGTGGTCGAGGTCGACAAGCTCAACAAGGCCTTCGGTGAGAAGGTCCTCGTCGACGGCCTCAGCTTCACGCTGCCGCGCAACGGCATCGTGGGCGTCATCGGCCCGAACGGCGCAGGCAAGACCACGCTGTTCAAGATGATCCAGGGCCTGGAGACCCCGGACTCCGGCGACATCAAGGTCGGCGAGACCGTCAAGATCTCCTACGTCGACCAGAGCCGCGCGAACCTCGACCCCAAGAAGACGCTGTGGGAGGTCGTGTCCGACGGGCTCGACTACATCAACGTCGGACAGGTCGAGATGCCGTCCCGCGCCTACGTGTCCGCCTTCGGGTTCAAGGGCCCGGACCAGCAGAAGCCGGCCGGTGTGCTCTCCGGTGGTGAGCGCAACCGCCTCAACCTGGCGCTGACCCTGAAGCAGGGCGGCAACCTGCTGCTCCTCGACGAGCCCACCAACGACCTCGACGTCGAGACCCTCAGCAGCCTGGAGAACGCGCTGCTGGAGTTCCCCGGCTGCGCCGTCGTCGTCTCCCACGACCGCTGGTTCCTGGACCGGGTCGCCACTCACATCCTCGCCTACGAGGGCGAGTCGAAGTGGTTCTGGTTCGAGGGCAACTTCGAGTCGTACGAGAAGAACAAGGTCGAGCGGCTGGGCGCGGACGCCGCGCGTCCGCACCGTGCCACCTACAAGAAGCTGACCCGGGGCTGATCGGTCTTGCGCCACATCTACCGCTGCCCGCTGCGCTGGGCGGACATGGACGCGTACGGCCACGTCAACAACGTGGTGTTCCTCCGCTACCTGGAGGAGGCCCGTATCGACTTCCTGTTCCGCCCGGACAAGGAGTTCAAGCAGGGGTCCGTGGTGGCGCGCCACGAGATCGACTACAAGCGGCAGCTCGTCCACCGGCACCACCCGGTGGACATCGAGCTGTGGGTCACCGAGATCCGGGCCGCGTCCTTCACCATCACCTACGAGGTGAAGGACGGGGATCTCGTCTACGTACGGGCCTCCACCGTCATCGTGCCGTTCGACTTCGAGGCACAGCGGCCGCGCCGGATCACCCAGGAGGAGCGGGAGTTCCTCCAGGACTACACGGACGCCGCCGAGGATGCGGAGACCCCGGGGGAGGCCGTCGCCGCATGACGGTCCTGCACCTCGCCGACGAGACGGAGGCGGCCGACCTCGCCGCCTTCCTCTCCCGGCTGCTCCACTACGACCGTGGAGCCGCGGTGCGCCTGCAGGCGGCCGGTACGGCGCTCGCCGTGTTCGGCCGGCCGCCGTCCTTCGAGGTGCTGACGATCCGCGCGGTGCGGCTCGCCAAACCGTACGAGAACGGGCTCGACGTCAGGCTGGACGTCACCGTCTCGGCCGGTGGGTTCCTGGAGTCCGTGGACGAACGGGCGGCCACGGCCGCCGTACCGGCCGCGGTCACCGGACCGCCGTGGGCCGGTGTGCTGCCGCCGCGCGGCGGCTGGCGGCCCGAACCGGGGCTGCCCGTGCCGGACGCGCTGCGCACCACGGTCGCCGACGCCGTCGCCGAGTTCCGGTCCCGTACCGAGGAGCTGACGCCGGAGCGGCGTACCCGTGCGGAGCTGGACCGGATAGGGCGGGACATCTGGTCCCGGGAGGTCGGGAACACCCCGCTTCCGGTGCGGGCCGTGCACGCGGCCCAGTCCCTCGGCTTCCTCAGGCCGGGGGCCGGTGCGGCCGACACCGGGCTGTTCTCCTCGGGGGCGTGGCTGAGGCTGCGGACGCCCTACGGATCCGTCGCGGTGCGACGGGCGGGGCTCGGCACGCTGGGCGTCAGCGTGCGCTGAGCAGCGTGGCGGGGGCCCGGACGGCCTTGTGGCTCGCCGGGTGCCTGGGAGCCCTGATGGCCGGTGCGCGGTTCGGGCGGCCTTGAGGTCCGTCTCGTTCCGGGGAGCCGGTCGCTTCTTCTCGCGGTCACCTCTCGTCGCTGTCGTCCGGCCATACCCCGATGTGGTCCGGTTCGAGTTCCAGGGCCACGCGGTCGCGCATGTTCAAGGCCCGTGTGTACTCGGCGGGCAGTTGGAGGCGGCCCGCGCGGTCGAGCATGGCGTACTCGCGGGCGACCACCGTCTCGCGGCCGGTCGTCGCGTCCACCTCGCTGCGGCGCAGCACCTCGGTGGAGGTACGGCCGTCCCGGATGGCCACCGTGCGGCGGACCTCGCCGGCCACCGCCTGGTCGTGGGTGACGATGACGATGGTGGTGCCGAGGGTCTCGTTCGCCGTGCGGAAGGCGTCGAAGATCTGTGCGCCGGTGTGGGAGTCGAGTTCGCCGGTGGGTTCGTCGGCGAGCAGGACCGCCGGGGCGTTCGCGAGGGCCACGGCGATCGCGGCGCGCTGCTGCTGACCGCCGGACATCTCGTGCGGGTGGCGGTCGCGGCAGTCGGCCACCTGGAGCAGGTCCAGTAGTTCCAGGGCGCGCTCGGCGCGGGCGCGGCGGCGCGTGCGGGTGCCGGAGAGCTGGAGCGGGAGGGCGACGTTCTGGGCCGCGGTGAGGTAGGGCAGGAGGTTGCGGGAGGTCTGCTGCCAGACGAAGCCGACGACCTCGCGGCGGTAGGCGAGGCGGTCCTTCGCGGTCATGGTGAGCAGGTCGCGGCCGGCGACGTGGGCTCCGCCCGCTGTGGGGGTGTCCAGGCCGGCGAGGATGTTCATGAGGGTGGACTTGCCGCTGCCGGAAGCGCCCACCAGGGCCATCAACTCGCCCTCGCGGACCAGGAGGTCGAGGCCCTGGAGGGCCTGTACCTCGATGCCGTCCGCGGAGAAGATGCGGACGAGGCGGTCGCAGGTGATGAGGGCGTCGTGGCCGTAGGCGGGGCGGTCGCGGGACTCAGCGATGCGGGTGGTGAGGTCGGTGAGGGTGGTGTCCGTCGTGGTGGGGTCGGCTGTCATGGGGTCTCCTGCTCGGGTGCCCTGTGCTGCCGGTGGGCGGGGGTGTTTCGCGTGCCGGTGCTTGTGGGGTGCACGGTGTCGGTGCGGGACGAGCGTGCTTCGCTTCCCCGCGCTCGCAAGTGGCCGTTGCGCCCACCCGTGCCGCCCTGGGGGTGCCGCCAGGCCTTTGAGGCGCTGAGGGAGGCACGCATGCCCGCAGACACGGGGGCGCGTATGCCCGCAGTTGGGGCGGTCACTGGGGGTCTCCCGCCCGTAGTCCCCGGACCGAGCCGCGGCGGGTCGTCCACCAGGCCTGGGTGGCGGCGACTCCTACCGCCAGGGTCACGACTGTGAGGGCCGGGAGGGTCAGGGACCACGGGTCCGGGCGGAGGACGGCCTCACCACCCGGCGTCTGGGACGAGGCCACGGCGATGGTCGTCAGGTCGATGCCGGGGGAGAGGACGTGGACGGCGGCCCAGCCGGTCAGGATGCCGCCGGCCGCGGCGAGGAGGGCCTGCGGGAGCGACTCCAGGACGAGGAGGCGGCGGCCCTGGGCGCGGGTGAGCCCCATGGTGCGCAGGCGGGCGAGGAGCGCGGTGCGTTCCGGGGCCGCCCGCAGCAGCGCGAGGAGCAGGGCGAGGACGGCGAAACCGGCGCCCGCCGCCACCGCCGCCGTGTAGACGTGCCCGGCGCCGGTCTGCAGGGGCGAGTCGGCGTACCGGGCGCGCTCCTCGGTGAGGAGCCGGGCCGTGGCCGAGGCGGGGGCCGTGCGGCGCAGCGCGGCGGCGTCCGGGTGGGCGCCGGTCAGCAGCAGCGTCGTCGGCCGGGCGGCGGACGACGGCAGCCCGGCGCGGTCCACCACCAGGAAGTCACCGGCGGGCGCCGCCGGGGTGCGGTCGCGGACGGCGGTGATCCGGACGGTGACCGTGCTGCCGTCCGCGAGCCGCACCGAGAAGGGCTGCCGGATGCCGTGGTCGCGTGCGACGGCCGGGGACGCGATGGCCGGCAACTGGTGCCGGTCCGGGCCCTTCAGCTGCTTCGCCGTGATGGCCCCGAGGCCCGTCCGGGCCGTCAACCCGGCGTACGCGGGCGGGTCCACGCCCACCAGCGGCACGGTGGCCACGCCGTCCGTCGGCGTCGCCTCGTAGGTGATGGCCGCCGCGGTCACCCCGCGCACCCCGGGCACAGCGCGTACCCGGGCGGCCAGGCCGGCCGGCAGCGCGGTGGCCGAGTCCAGGCGGGCGTCGGCCCCGACGGTGAGCAGGGCCGCGTGGTCCCGGGCTCCGGCCACGCCCGCCAGGACCGAGCCTCCGAAGGCCGCCGTGGTCAGGGCGGTCAGGAGGGCCAGCAGGGGCATTACCGCCGAGGCCCGGGTGCGGCCGGCGCGGGCCAGGGAGAGCGGGGTCACGGGGCCGCGCAGCCGGCCGGCCGGGCGGGCCAGGCGGCGCAGCAGCGGCGGGTAGAGGCGGAGCAGCAGCAGGGCCGCGATGACACCGGTCAGCACCGGTGCCAGGGACACCAGCTGACCGGCCGAGGCACCCTGGGAGCGCAGGGTGGCCACCGCCCCGGCCGCCAGCGCCAGCAGGGTCAGTTCGGCGACCGTGCGGCGGCGGGAGGGGCGTACCGAGGCCATGTCCTCCCGGGGAGCCGTCAGCCGCACCGAGCGGTGGGTGAGCGCGGCGTGCAGCGGGAGGGCGGCGCAGGCGGTCAGGGTGACGGCGAGGGCGGCGGCGACGGCGTGACCGGCGCGGACGCCGGGCAGGAGGACGAGGGCGGCCGCGAGGCCCAGCGCCCCGGCGGGGACGGCGACCACGGCGGTCTCGGCCAGCAGCCGGCCGGTGAGGCCGGGCAGGGAGACGCCCCGGGCGCGCAGCAGGGCGAGTTCGGTGCGGCGCCGGTCGGCGGCCAGGCCGCCCGCCATGAGCAGGACGACGGTGGCGACCGTGGCGGTGCCGGCGGCGGACACCCCGACCAGCGGGGAGATGCCCGAGCGCAGCCGCCCGAAGGCGATGACCACGTCGTCCAGACCGGTACTCACGGTCAGTTCCGGATCGGTGAGGGAACGGGCCCGCCGCAGGCCCGGGCCGGATTCCAGCGACGCGACGCCGGACCGCAGCCGGCCCAGGTCATGGGCCTGCCCGCCGGCGGTGCCCGGAGCGAAGTTCCAGTAGCGGAAGGGGTTGCCGCCGGTGCTCAGCACGGTGAGGGTGGCGTCCGGGGGGAGCAGGAGCGCGCCGTGCCAGTAGGTCTGCGGCGGGCCGGGCTCGGGCAGCCGTTCCAGCGCGGGCGTGCGCAGCAGCGGCACCGTCGACCAGTAGGCGCCGGCCGGGTCCCGCGGGGCGAGGATGCCGGTGATCCGGACGGAGAGGGGGCCGCTGGGCCGGGGCACGTGGATGACCGAACCCAGCTTGATGTGCAGGGCCCTGGCGGTGGCGGTGGAGACGGCGGCCTCCGCCTCGTCCACGTCCGGCCGGCCCGTGGTGCGGGGCAGCCGCCCCTCGCTGACGCGTGCGTGTCCGGCCAGGCCGCTCTGCGCGACCAGCGTGACCTGGGCGGGCAGGCCGGTCGGGCGGGGGAGCCACGGTTCGAGCGCCGGGCTGCCGTCGTCGGTGGTGGTGCCGTACGACGACTGGGCGCGGTCGACGGGCACCGAACCGTCCACCACGGGCAGCAGCTTCCCGAACCGCCGTTTGACGGCCTCGGGGCTGAACGAGACGTCCGGATCCTCGCCGGACTCGCCGTACTCCGGTATCGACGCGGTCGCCCGTACGGTGGTGCGCTCGGGGCCCGCCTGGCCGAGGGCGTGCCGCAGGCCCGCGTCCTCGTACCGGTCCACCGCGCGCGGCAGCGCGCCCGCCAGGCAGGCGGTCAGCGCGACCAGCAGCGCGAGCGCCAGCGCGGCACCGGGAGCGGCCCGCAGCCGGGTCCGTACCCAGGGCGCGACCACGGCCGGTACGGAACGCACGTCACTCACCCCCCTGTTCACGCAGTGCCCGGGCCGGATCGGCCCGGCGCAGGGCCGTCACCACGGCCACCGCCAGCGGCGCCGCGGCGACGCCCGCCAGCAGCAACGCCACCTGCCCGGGAGGCAGTCGCACCAGCAGCCCGGGTACGGGCCGGGTGGCCTCGCCGGTCAGTACGATCAACGGCAGTACTCCACGGGCCAGTACGGTGCCCAGGACCGCGCCCACCACGAGGGCCAGGCCCACCAGTACGGCGAGTTCGGCGGCGACCGTCCGGGCCAGCCGGCGGCGCGGGGCACCGAGGGCGCGCAGCACCGCGAAGTCCGCCTCGCGTGCCCGCAGCGAACCGGCGGCGCCCACCGCGAAGCCGACCGCGGCGAGCGCCGCCGCCACCACGGCGGCCGCGGTGAACGCGGCCGTGGGTCCGGCGCCGAAGGGGTCCTCGCGCAGCCCGGCGGCGATCTCGTCGCGGACCACCACCTGTTCCGGGTCGACGTCCGGCAGTGCCCGTACAGCGGCGGCCACCCGGGCCGCGTCACCGGGCGCCGTCCGCAGCCACCACTCGTTCGGGGTGGCGCTCTCCCCGTACCGCGCCTGCAGCGCCCGGTTCGCGGCGCGCAGGTCGACCAGCACCGCGCCGCCGTCGTGGTCGGTGGCGGCGGCGGGGGTTCCGGTGGAGGGCAGCGCCCGTACCGACCGGACGATCCGCACCGTCAGGCTCTCGCCGCCGACGGTGACGTCCAGTCGCCGGCCGGTGCGGGCGCCCGCCGAGGTCAGGAACCGGTCGGTCGCGACGGCCCGTACCTCGGGCGGCGCGGGCCGCGCCACCTGGAGCCGCACGGTGACCTTGGCGACCGTCCAGATGTCGGGATCCGGCAGGTAGCCGGTGCCGTAGGAGAAGGCCAGGGGACGGGTGGAGACGACTCGGGGCCGGGTGGGGTCGGTGCGCGGGGACGGGACGGCCGCGCCGCCTGTCTCCACGGCCGTGGTCCAGGACGCGGGCAGGGCGAGCGGGCGCCGGGTTCCGTCGGTGGCCTCGGCGGTCAGGTCCTGGATCGTGAGCCGGTGGCGCTCGGCGCGCCCGGCGGGCTGGGGCATGTCGAGCCGGAGCCCGGTGAGCAGCGCCGGGCCGGCGGCGGAGCCGAGGTCGAGGACGAGGGTGTGCGGGCGGCCGTCGGCGGGCAGCAGTCCGGTCGGCATCGAGTACGACACCCCGGCCGCGTCCTCCAGCCGGACCGTGACCTGGGCGGTCGTCCCGGGCCCGGTGGAGCTGCGCAGGCCCGCCGTCAGCCGCAGCCGGGCGGTGTGGGCCGGCACCCGGGCCCCCGCCGGGGGGTCTTTCGGCGTCAGCCCGGCCAGCAGTGACTTCACGGGTTCGTCCGCGAGGTCCGGGCGCATCAGCAGCGCGCTCGCCGCGTGCGCGGTGTCCACGGCCAGCACGGTCGCCGTACGGTCACCGGACAGGCCCTGCTCACCGCGTTCGACGGGCACCGCCTCGCGGACCTGCGGCAGGGCCGCGTAGACCTCCGTACGGCCGAGTCCGCCCTGCCCGGCGTCCAGCACCCGCACCGGTGCCCCGGCGCGGAAGTCGGCCTGGTCGTCCTGCGAGCGGTTCCAGGAGGCACCCTGGCCGATGGCCAGCATGCCGAGGGCGACGGCGAGCACCAGCAGCAGCACCGGCCCCGCCGCGCGCGCGGTGCGGCGGCTGAACTGCCAGCCGGCCAGCGCCGCCGGCAGCCCCCGGCCGGCCGCCGCCCACCGTTCCGCGAGCCGCGCCACCGGCGGCAGCAGCCGCAGCGTCAGCACGGTCCCGGCGAGCAGCGCCAGCGCGGGCGCGGCGACCAGCAGCGGATCCACCCCGAGCGTCCCCGACCGGTCGGTGGCCACGCCCCCGGAGCCCTGCTGCCCCAACTGCCAGTAGGCGACCCCGGCCACGGCGAGCAGGCCCAGGTCGGCGCCCGCGCGGAGCGGGGTGGGCATGAGCCCGCCGCCCGCGCGGCGGGGCCGGGCCCCGTGCGGGCCCCCGGAACGGCGCACGCGGAAGCGGGGGGCGCGCGGACCGCGTGCCCGGCCGGACTCCGCGTCCCGCCGCCCGCGACGGCCGGATGGTTCCGCGCCGGTGCCCGTCAGCGCGGGGAGCGTCACCGTCAGCGCGCAGCCCAGGGCCACCGCCACCGCCACCAGCCACACCCCGGGGCTTCCTGCGGGCGGGAGGTCGAGGCGCAGATCGAGACGGGCCAGCGGGCCGCGGTCGGTGAGCAGGGTGGTGAGCGGTCCGGCGAGGAACGGCGCGCAGAGGGCCGCGGGGAGGGCGAGCAGCAGGGACTCGGCCCCGGCGAGGGCCGCGATCCGGGGGCGGGACGCGCCGCGCGCCCTGAGCAGCCGGGTCTCGGCGACCCGTTCGGCGCTCAGCAGCCGAGCCACCAACAGCAGCGCGTACCCGCCGAGCAGCACCAGTTGGAGCGCGACGATCAGCAGGGTGGAGCGGGCGACGAGCAGCGAGCGGTCGATGCGGTCCAGCACGTCCGGCAGCGAGGTCGTCACCGCCGTGGCACCGCGCAGGGCGGTGGCCTTGCGCAGGTCCCCGCTCCCCGCCCGTACGGCTTCTCGCAGTTCCCCCGTGCGCCCGGTCGTCATCGTGCCGAAGTCGGCCGAGGCCAGCCAGGCCGTCCCACCGGTGCTCACCTGTCCGCCGGCGAGGACCGAGGGATCGGCGAGCAGCGGACCGTACGTGGTGAAGCCGGACCTCTTCACACCGCGGCCGAGCAGGTCGTCCAGCCGCCAGTACGGCGCGCTCGTGGCGGCGGGCCGGTAGAGCCCGGTGACGCGCACCCGGACCTTCCGGTCGCCGAGCCGGTCGGCCAGGGTGAGGCGGTCGCCCGGTTCAAGGCCGAGCGGCCGGGCGGCGGCCTGCGGGACGGCCACCTCGATCTCGCCGGCCCCGCGGCCCGGGAGCCGCCCGGCGGTGGGCCGCACCTGGGTGTGGTCCAGCGCCGCGAAGTAGGTCAGGTCCGGGTCGCCCGAGCGCCGTGCGGGCGGCCGCAGGGACAGGGGCAGCGCGTACGGGCCGGAGCGGCGCAGCGTCCGCACGGTCACCGGCAGTCCGTCGTAGGTCTTCCGGGCGCCCTCGCGCACGGCGGTGTCGGCGGCGGCGTGCTGCCCGGCGGAGACGTCGGCCTTGACGATCAGCGCCGTGGCGGCCGCGTTGCGCGGGTCGTTCAGCACGTGGCGCAGCGCCGCGGTGCCGATCGCGCCCGAGTACGCCGTGAGCGTGGCCAGCACGGCGGTGGTCAGCAGCACCGTGAGCAGCGCGGAGCCGAGCAGCAGGCGGTGTGCCCGCGCGCGTGAGACGACGAACCCCGTCACCCGACCCCCGTGTCGTCCGGACTTCCGCAAGCGCTCTGTCGATCTCGGCTGATGCTCGCAGAGGGGACCGGTCACGGGTAACCGGTTGCCGATCGGTCTATACCGGATCGTGACCGGAATCCGGCGCCGAATGCCCGGAATCCGGGATTCAGTCGGTCACTCGGGGGTGTTGATCATCGACTGCGCCGCGTAGGTCAGGTAGTTCCACAGCGTGCGCTCGTGCTCCTCGGTCAGGCCCAGCTCGTCGACGGCGACCCGCATGTGCTTCAGCCAGGCGTCGTGCGCGGCACGGTTCACGGTGAACGGCACGTGCCGCATGCGCAGCCGCGGGTGGCCGCGGCTCTCGCTGTAGGTGCTGGGGCCGCCCCAGTACTGGATGAGGAACAGGGTCAGCCGGTCCTCGGCCGGGCCCAGGTCCTCCTCCGGGTACATCGGCCGCAGGAGCGGGTCCTCGGCGACCCCCTCGTAGAAACGGTGGACGAGCCGGCGGAAGGTCTCCTCCCCGCCGACCTGCTCGTAGAACGTCTGCTCCTGAAGCGTGCCGCGCCGAATCTCATTCACCCCTCCATCGTCTCAGACCGGGTGACCCAGGACTCCAGGCCTAGGACCCCGTCCGTCCGGGGCTCCCCGGCACACCGCGCCCCTACTGTGGGGGTATGGGCGCCTACGACACCGGGATCGAACGTCTGGCCACCGCGGCGCGGGCCGCGCTGGTGCGGGAGATCGACGCCGAGGGGTCCTGGGCCGAGGACCGGGTGTGGCGGGAGGCGTTCGCGACGGTGCCCCGGCACCTGTTCGTGCCGTACTACTACGTCGGGGTCAGGGGCGGCTACGAACGCCGCTGGGGCCAGAGCCCGGACCCCGAGGCCCGGGAGCGCTGGGTGCGCGGCGCCTACGCCGACACCCCGCTGGCGACCCGGCTGCGCGACGGCGAACTGCTCTCCTCCAGCAGTCAGCCCTCCCTGATGGCGCTGATGCTGGCCGCGCTGCGCGTCGAGGACGGTGACCGGGTCCTGGAGGTGGGCGCCGGCACCGGCTACAACGCCGCCCTGCTCGCCCACCGGCTCGGCGACGACGACCTCGTCACCACCGTCGACCTGGACCCGGAGATCACCGAGTCGGCCCGGCAGCACCTGGCGGCGGCCGGTCACCACCCGGCCGTCGTCACCCGCGACGGCGCCCGGGGAGTGCCGGAGCGCGCGCCCTTCGACCGGATCATCGCCACCTGCGGGCTGCCCACGGTGCCGGGCGCCTGGCTCGCCCAGTGCCGGCCCGGAGGCCGGATCCTGACGCCGCTGGCCACCGGTCTGCTCGCCCTCACCGTCCGCGACCCCGGGCACGCCGAGGGCCGCTTCCTGCCCACGGCCGCCTACTTCGTGCCGCTGCGCGGCGCGGGCCGGGCGGAACCGGAGGCGGTGTCCCTGAGCGGGCTGCCGCGCCGGGCCGGCGAGCAGGAAGCGTTCCGGTTCCTGCTCGACCTGACCCGGGGCACGCTGGACCCGCGGGCGGCGCACGCGCTGTGGGAGCGTGAGGGCTGTCCCGGCCGGGAGCGCTACGGCGTCACGGTCGGCGACGGGCGCACCTGGGCCTGGCTGGACGACCCGGAGGGGCCGTACGCCTGGCCCCTCCCGTGAGGCGCCTCAGCCCCTGCGGACGGTGATCGTCGTCCAGGCGCCCACGTGCACCCGGTCGCCGTCCTGCAGCGGCACCGGCACGAACGGCTGGATCGGCTCGTCGGAGCCGTTGACCGTGGTGCCGTTCGTCGAGTTCTGGTCGACGACCGCCCAGTTGCCGTCCGGCTGCTGCACCAGCACCGCGTGCTGGTGCGAGACGCCCGGGTCCTCCGGCGGCACGGACAGGTCGATGTCGGGGGTGTCGCCGGTGGAGTGCCGGCGACGGCCGATGGTGACCTGGTTCCCGCTGAGCGTGCGCTGCTGCTCGGGCGAGTAGGCGGGCAGGTTCAGGCCCGCGGCCTCGGGACCGGAGCGCTGCATCATCGCCATGAAGTAGTCGCGGTCCGGGCCGATGGTCGCGGTCCAGGTGGCCGGGCCCTGCGGGGCCTGCGGGAAGCCGTGGCCGGGCGGGGCCTGGGTGGCGCCGGGCTGCGGGTAGCCGTAGCCGCCACCGGGACCACCGGGGCCGCCGGCGGACGGCGGGGAGATCACCCAGTCGTCCTCACCGCCGCCGAAGGGCCCGCCGCCGGCCGGGGGCCGGCCGGTCTGCTGGGGGAAGGCGGGCGCGCCGGGCTGCTGGAAGGCCTGCGGCGGACCGCCGGCCGGGCCGCCGGGACCCGCGGGCGGGGTCGGGCCGGGCGGCGGAACCGGACGGGAGGGGTCGCCACCGAAGCCGGAGGGGCCGGGACCACCTGGGCCGCCCGGTCCACCGGGCTCACGTGCGAACGGCGGCGGTCCGCCCGGACCACCGGGACCGCCCGGACCAGCGGGACCGCCCGGACCGCTCCCGAAACCGGAAGGACCACCGGGGCCACCGGGGCCGCCCGGGCCCTGCTGCCCCGGTACGCCCCCGAACGGGGGCTGACCGGCCGGCGGCCGGCCGCCGCCACCGAAGCCGGACGGACCGCGCTCGCCGGCGAACGGCGTCGGGCCCGACGGCTCGCTGCCGAAGGACGGGATCGGCTCGGCGGGCCGGTTCACCTGCGAGGGACGTGAGCCCTGGTACTCGTACGAGTCACCGCCGCCGTACGTCGTGCTCGGCGGCTCGAAGCGGGGCTGCGGCGTGCGCGGGGCGGCCGGGGTGTACGAAGTGGCCGTGTTGGTCAGGAAGTTCCACCGGCACTCCTCGCAGAACGGCGCGCCGCCCTCGCGGGGCGTGCGGCACTGCGGGCACAGCTCCGGCTCGTGGCCGCCGGGGCCGGGCGGGCGGCCGCCGGACTGGGCGCCCTGCGGCGGGAAGCCGTAGCCACCGCCGGGCGGGGGCGGCGGAGGGGGCGGGGGTACGGCACCGGCCATGCGGTGACCGCAGACCTCGCACCAGTCGTCGGAACCCGACTGGTGTCCGTTCGGGCAGGTCGGCATGTCGGCGCTTCCCCTTCTCCTGAGGGTCCTCCGGTACGTCCGGATCTCTTCCTTGTTGTCCCGCGGTCTCCCGCGGGTCACTTCTTTACACGAACAGTCTTTGTGGACCGGGTCTCGAGGGTCATCTCGTCGGCCTCCGCGACCTTCGCCTTCAACCGCACAGTACCTGTCGCGGCGTCGACCACGTCCACCACCTTCGAAAGGAGTTTCGCAGTATCCGCGTTGCCCGAGGCGCTCGCGAGCTGAACGGCGCGCCCCAGTTTGGCCGTTGCCCGCTCGAAATCGCCCGCTTTGCGAAGGTCCAGACCCTGCTGGATGGCCTGCGCCAGTTCGGCCTGCCCGGTGTAGTGGGCGACCTGGGGGTTGATGGAGGTGGAGGCCGCCATGTCGTCGGTCCACACCGCCCTGACCAGCCCCTGGCCGCCGAGGTTGCGCACCTCCCCGTCCGGCTGCGGCACGACCAGGGAGATCCGGGCGGCCAGCATCTCCTGGCCGAGACCGGCCGCCGGGACCTCCACGCACAGGTGGTAGTCGCGGGACTCGTCGCCCCAGGACCCGGTGGGATAGTCCCCGGCCCGCGGCCCCGCCTCGGTGCGGCGGTCCGTCAACTCCTCGACGGCGGGCGCCACTTGCTTGACGAACCGGAGGTTCGCGCCGACCGGGGTCCACACCCGCAGTGCCACGTCGGCGACCTCCTTGCCCATCGCCGTCTCCATCATCCGCGTGAAGTCGGCGGCCAGCCCTGCCGGGTCGGCGACGATGTCGGCGGTGCCGAGCAGCGCGGAGGCGATGCCTGTGACTTCTTTCACTTCCCAGTCGGTGCCCACGCCACGCGCGTCACAGGTGAACCGCCCGGCGCACTCGTCCAGTGCCGCCCGCAGGTCCTGCGGCGACTCGTGCTCGTTGCGGCCGTCGGTCAGCAGGATGCCGTGCCGGATGGCCACGTCCGCCGAGGACAGCAGCCGGTCGGCGAGCCGCAGCCAGGTGCCGATGGCCGTGCCGCCGCCCGCACCGAGCCGGCGCAGCGCCTGCTTGGCCTGCTCGCGGGTGGTGGCGTCGGCGACCGCGAGCCGCCCGCCGCCCGGGTAGACCTCCTTGGCCACGTGCGTGCCGCCGACCACCGCGAAGTGCACCCCGTCGCGCAGGGTGTCGATCGCGGCGGCCGTGGCGTCCCGGGCGTTGCGCATCTTGGTCGGCGGATAGTCCATGGAGCCCGAGCAGTCGACCATGAGGGCGACCGCCGCGGAGGGCCCCTGGCCGGGCGCGTACAGGTGCGGGGCCGTGACGGCGCCGCCCACCGTGCCGCCGCCGGTGGCGGTCACGGTGACGATGGCGTTGACCTCACGGCCGCCCTCGGGCAGGTACTCGTTCTGGTAGACGTCGACCGAGAACTGCGGGACGTTCGGCTTGGCGAAATTGGCCATGACTGTTCAGATCCCCCTGTGACGCCCCGCTGGCGCGAGGCAATGCCGTTGGACGGACCGGTCCCCTCCGGTCCGCCGGGACTTCCCCGTGGTGGTGCGGCCTCAGGCCGATCCTGCCCCCTGCGGCGGCGCGGGGAACGGCACGACGGCCACTGTTACGTTGTCGTGGCCCCCGCCGTCCAGGGCGTGGCCGACCAGGACCTGGGCGCTGTGCAGCGGACGGGCGGCCGCGTCCGCGGGTACGACCTCGGCCATCTCCTCGGCCGTCTCGGCGTAGTTCCACAGGCCGTCGGTGCACACCAGGACGACTCCGGGCCGGTCCGGCTTGAAGGCGGCGGTGTGTGGCTCCAGTTCGTAGGCGTCCGCGCCGAGCCAGCCGGTGATCGCGTGGGCGCGCTCGTCGGCGTACGCCTGCGCCTCGCTCATGAGGCCGGCCGCGACCATCTGCGCGGCCCAGGAGTCGTCCTCGGTGAGCCGGGCCGGGGGCGCGGACCGGTCGTCCGGCACCCAGTAGACGCGGCTGTCGCCCACCCAGCCGACCACCAGCAGCCCGCCCGTGACGATCGCGCCGACGATGGTGCAGGCCGGGGAGTTCTGGTGCGGGTCGTGCTCGCGCGCCGCCTCGGGCTCCTCGGCCAGGGAGTTGACGGCCTGTGCGGCGGCGACGATCGCCTCGTGCATCGCCGCCTGCGGGTGGGTGCCGCGGGGCAGGGCGGCCAGCAGGGTGTCGACGGCCGCCTGCGAGGCGGCCATCGACGCCTCGTCCGGCCGGGTCGCCGAGGACACGCCGTCGCACACGATGGCCAGCGCCGCGGGGGAGCCGTCGGGCAGCGCGGTGTGGGCGACGCCGAACGCGTCCTCGTTGCGGTGGTGGCGCAGGCCGCGGTCGCTGACCGCGGCGACCGGGCCCGACTCCCGCTCCATGCGGTCGCGTTCCCGGGGCTGGGCGTGCCCGCAGTTCTCGCAGTAGCCGTCGTCGTCCACCCGGCCGGCCCGGCAGGCCACGCAGACCTGTGCGGGATCAGCGGCCGGGTCGGGAGCGGCCGGTGCCGAGGGCGCGGCGGGACCGGCCGAGGCACGCGGGTCGGGGGCCTGCAGCGGGTACTCGTCGGGCTCCGGGCGCCGGTCGAAGCGGACGCCGGGCGCGGCCGGCTCCTCGTGGTGCAGCGCGTTGCCGCCCGAGTCGGTGCCGGGCACATCGGTCGACGAGTGCGCCGCCGGCTGGGTGCTGCCGGAGCCGGCGGGCTCCGGGGCCGGCCAGTCCACGCCGTCCCCGGTCCCGGCGGAGCCGGTCATGGTGAGGGTCGGGTGGTCCTGCGGCGCGGCGGGCACGACGGACAGGTCGTATCCGCACGCGCCGCAGAAGAGGTCACCCGACTCGAGCGGCTCGGCACAGCTCGGGCACTTCGCCAGTGCGGCCTGCTGGGGCATCTGCGACATCAACTACACCCACGTCCGGGGGCGGTAACGGTTGGCCCGTTCCACCAGCTCGATCCTCTCCTCGCCGCCGGGCGCCAGCCTGGCCAGCGTGCGGTACGCGCGTTCCAGGCCGAAGCGCAGGCCCCGTTCGTCCAGACCGCTGCCGAGCACCTTCCGTCCGCCGGCGGCCGGCGGGACGGTGTCCCGGCCTGTGGAGAGTACCCAGTCCAGCGCGCTGCCGAGCACTTCGGCGGACAACTGCTCGCGGCGCGCCGGGTCCAGACCGTACGCGTCCAGCGCCTCGACCTGCCCGGCGGCGGCCGTCAGGTCGTCGAGGAACGGTACGTCACCGGCACCCGGCGTACGTCCGCGCAGCCGGGCCCGGACGGCGGCGACCCGGGCGGCCGTGCAGTGGACGGACGACTCGGGCACCGACTCCAGGGTGCCGACGGCGCCGCGCCGGTCACCGGCCGCCATCCGCACCCGGGCCAGCCCGAAGGCGGCGCTGACGAAGCTCGGGTCGGTCGACCACACCAGACGGTAGTACTCGGCCGCGTTGTCCAGCTGGCCCAGCACCTCGGCGCACAGGCCGAGCGCCAGCTTGGGCGCGGCCTCGCCGGGGAAGGCGTCGTAGATCGCGTCGAAGCCCAGCGCGGCACCCTCGAAGTCCCCGGTGACCAGCGCGGCCACGCCCCGGTACCAGACCACCCGCCAGTCGTCGGGCCGTTCGCCCTCCAGCTCGTTCAGGGCCGTGAGCGCGGCCCGGTGGTCGCCGCTCTCCAGCCGCGCCCTGATCTGCCGCAGCCGCGACTCCACGCTCGGCGCGGGCGCCGCGTCCAGGGCGCTGATCAGCTCGCCCGGCGCGGACGCCATGAGCCCGGCCAGGAATCCGGCGTTGGGGTCGTTCGGGTCGACAAGCGGCACCGGCAGCGCCAGGGCGGCGGCGGACGTGTCCACGGGCCTGACGACGGCCGGCCCGGGCAGCGCGGGGGCCGGGACGGCACCGCGCGCCGGACGCGCCCCGAGCAGCGACACGTCCCCGTGCGCCTTCGGGAACAGCTCCGTGTCGACGACCTTCACCTCGGGCCCGAACAGCGTGGACAGGGCGGGTCTGGCCAGCCCGGTCTGCAGGGAGACGACCTCGCGGAGCACGCCGGTCAGCTGCTCCGACATCTCCTGCGCGGAGGCGAACCGGCGGGCCGGGTCGGGGTCGGTGGCGCGGACGAGGAGCCGGTAGAAGGACTCGTAGCGGTGGAAGACCTCGATGTTGTCCGGGTCGGGCAGGGAGTCCACGAAGACGTTCGTGTAGCCCTGGAAGTCGAAGGTGAGGACGGCGAGCGTACGGCCCACCGTGTACAGGTCGCTGGCCACCGACGGGCCGACGTCCGCGACCTCCGGCGCCTGGTAGCCGACCGTTCCGTAGATCGCCGACTCGTCGTCGTCCATGCGGCGCACGGCGCCCATGTCGATCAGCTTGAGCTGGTCCTCGGTCTGGATGGCGTTGTCGACCTTGAAGTCGCAGTACAGCAGGTTGCGGCTGTGCAGATGGCCGAGCGCCTCCAGGGCCTCGATGCCGTACGCGCAGGCCTGCTCCACCGGCAGCGGGTCACGTCTGCCGTCGGGCGCGCGGCGGGCGTTGGCGATCTCCTTCAGCGACTTGCCGCCGACGTACTCCATGACGATGTAGCCGTCGAGGGAGCCGGTGCGCTGGTCCAGGTGCTCGACGAAGTTGTAGATCCGCACGATGTTGGCGTGCTCGATCTCCGCGAGGAACCGCCGCTCGGAGATGGCCGCCGCCATCGCGTCCTGGTCGCCGGTGTCCAGCAGGCCCTTGAGCACGACCCACCGGTCGGACACGGCCCGGTCCACGGCGAGGTAGACCCAGCCGAGGCCGCCGTGCGCGAGACAGCCCGCGACCTCGTACTGGCCGTGCACGATGTCCCCGGCCTTCAGCTTCGGCACGAACGAGTACGGGTGCCCGCACTTGGTGCAGAACCCCTCCGTGCGTCCCGGCCGCTCGCCCCGGGCGCGCCCGACCGGCGCCCCGCAGTCGGACCGCGAGCAGAACCGCTTGCGCTCGGGCACCTCCGGGTTCTCCAGCACCATCGCGCGCGGGTCGGGCCGCGGCACCTGCGGCACCGAGACCAGCCCGGCGCCGAGCCGGCCGCGGGTCGAGGTGCCGGAGGACGCGCCGGAGCTGCGCACCGACACCGAGCGGGCGCTGGAGCCGCCCGACAGGGAGCGCGACAGCCGCCCCGACACCGAGCGCCGCGACCTCGACGACTGCGAGGAGGTGCGCGTACTGCGGGAGCCGGCACCGGAACCGCCGCTCGCCGCCGAGCCCTTCGTGACGCCCGTGGCCGGCGAGCCGACCATGCCTCCCGGCGACACGACCGGGGCAAGACCGCAGGTGTCGCAGTACAGCTCGCCGCCGCCGACGTCCTCGTAGGAGCCCTCGCAGCCGGGCCGCTGGCACGTCCGCTGTGCCTGACTCATGACGATTCACCTCTACGGTCCTCGGGTCCGCCCTGCCGGGGGACGCCCGGTGCGCCGAGCAGCTCGGCCGCCGCCTGCTGGTAGCGCAGCACCGCCTGTTCGGCGACGCGCAGGTCGCAGGGGGCGCTCCACAGCATCCGCCGGGCCGCGTCGTACCGCTCGACCAGCAGCGGGTCCTCGGCGAGGCCGTTGCGGGTGGTCTTCGCCCGGTACGCGTCCAGCCGGCCGCGCAGCTCGGCGCGGACCGCGAGCGGCGCGGTCACGGCGGTCAGCGACTCACGCGCGCGCAGCAGTTCGTCGTCGGCCTTCTGCTCCAGGGACTCCAGCAGCGGAGAGAGCCGGTGCCACTGCGCGTGCCGCCGGTACTCGGCGGCCGCGGCCAGCTGCTCCTGCAGCGCGGTCGGCGGTCCGCTGACCACCGGCACCTCGGTCGCCGCGATCTTCGCCAGCACCTCACCGCGCGCGGTGCGCGCCTCGGCGAGGGTGCGGTCCGCGCGGGAGAGCACGTCCCGCAGCCGGATCAGCCGCGCCTCCGCGTCCTGCCGGACCGTCAGCACCGCGTCGATCTCCCGCCGCACGTCCTCCAGGGCGCGCGCCTCGCGGTCGTAGACCGTGGTGTCCGGACGGCCGCCGCCGGGCGCGGAACTGCCCTCGGCCCGCACCCAGAAGGCGAGCGGGTCGGAGACCACGTCCGCGCGCAGGGCGGTCAGTGTGCGCGTGATGCGCTCCAGGTCGTCACCGGCCGGGTGCTCGCCCGGGCGGACGCCGACGGAGTGCGCGAGCCTGCGGGTGCGCTGGAGCTCCGCGGCGAGTAAATCGATCCGGGCGGGCAGCGCCGACCAGACCGCGTCGGCGGTGACGACCAGGTCGAGCGAGGACGCGTACAGCTCGTTCATCCGGTCGACCAGGGTGGTGAGCGAGAAGCTCTCGCTGAGCTTCGCGGTGGCCGCGGGACCGGTGCCGCCGGGCACGGTGACGGACGCGCCGCGCAGCAGCTCGGTCAGCTCCGCCAGGTCCTCGCGGCTGGACCAGCGGCGCCGGGCGCGGATCTCCCGGGCGGAGCGCAGCGCCGCGGTGTAGGCGTCGAAGTACGCCCACAGCAGGGTGATCGACGCCTCGGTGGCCTGCCAGCGGAGCTGGGTGACGCCGGTCAGCTCGGCGCCTTCGAGAAGTCTGCGGCCCGCGTGGTCCTGGAGGGCGAGCAGCGAGGTCTCGATCGCCTCGTGCTCCGCGCCGAGCCGCGCCAGCGCACGGTCCACCTCGTCCCGGTCCATCACCGGCCCGGCGGGGTCCGTGACGCCCATCGATCACCTCTCGCTGCTGTGTGGTTGGCCTGGGTCGGGTCGGGTTCAGCTCTTGCGCAGGTACTGCGGCGCGGGCGGCTTGGACGGGTCCGAGTCCTTGCCCAGTGTGGCCGACAGCCACCTGTCGTACGACGCCTGCCAGCCGTCCGCGCGGTAGTCGACCAGGATGCGGTTGACCCGGCGTACCAGGTCGGTGGCGTCCTTCTTCATCGCCACGCCGTAGTACTCGGTGGTGAACGCGTCACCCTTCAGGGCGACCGTCGGGTCCTGGGCGGCCTGGCTGGCGGCGAGGGCGCCGTCGGTGACCACCGCGTCGACCTCACCGAGCTGGAGCCGCACCAGACAGTCGAGCTGGTTGGGGACGGTGGTGGAGATGTCGGTGGAGGCGGGCAGGTCGCCCGCGTCCCGGTCGGCCTTCAGCTTGCCGTAGGCGGTGGAACCGGACGCCGTGCAGATCCTCTTGTGCGCGAGGGTGCCGTCGTAGCCCTTGACGGGCGAGGACTTGGGGGCGAGCACCTGCTGCCCGGTCTTGAAGTAGGGCGCGGAGAAAGCCACGTCGTCGAGGCGCTCGCAGGTGATGGTCATCGTGCGGACCACCATGTCGACCCGGCCGTCCTTGATCGCGGGTATGCGCCGGCTGGTCGGGATGGCCTTGAACTGCACCGCGTCCGGGTCGCCGAGGATGTCCTCGGCGATTCTGTGGACGAGGTCGATGTCGAAGCCCTCGAGCTGGGCGGTCTCGGTGTTCGGGTTGCGGTAGCCCCAGTGGTAGCTGTTCTGGTCGACGCCGACGACCAGCTTGCGCTTGGCGCCCGTACGGGACTTGATGGCGTCGATGGTCGGGCCGTCCGCGCCGGACGGGGACAGCGTCTGCTTCTGCGCCTCGGAGTCCTCGCAGTCGCCGGCGCGCGCCTGGCTGCCCTTCGCGACGCCCGGGCCGGCGGTCCGCGCGCCGCTGTCGTCGTGACGCGGCTGCGTGCACGGCAGCAGCAGTGCGAAGGCCAGGGCCAGCACGCACAGCACCGCCATCGCGCCCACCCCGCCCCAGCCCCGCAAGGAGGCACGTACACGGCTCGCATACATCGTCACGCCCCCTGTCACCGGTACTCCGAAAGCCTGCGCCCGACACCGGCCACCGCGAACGCCGCGCCGAGCACGCCCAGTACGGCGGCGCCGACGGGCAGCCCGGTCATCGCGTTCCGCCCGTCACCGGCGGCCCGCTGGAACTCGGTCTGCTCGTGGCCGATGGCCTTGGCGAGATTGCGGTCCACGCTGTCGAAGCACGCGCCGGTGGCGTCGGAGCCGCCGATCACCTTGTCCAGCGCCTGCTGGTAGTTGCCGTTCTCGTCCTCGGCGCGGGCCGAGGCGTGGCGCTGCTTCCACACCGCCATGTTGCCCTCGGCCGCCTTGACCGGCCCGGTGCCCGCGTCGTCGTCGGCGAGCCCGCGGGCGTCGGTGAGGCCCTTGGCGAGCACGCCCATGTCCCGGTCGAAGTCGTAGTAGTAGGCGTCGTACGTCTGTCCGCCCACCGTGACGGTCTCGGCGCCGCGCGCCACCAGGCTGAGGTTCTCGTTGCCCCGCGCCTTCAGGGAGGCGATGCGGGCGTCGTGCAGGACGTTCAGCGAGCGGACGCCGTTGTCGTAGGAGCCGTTCAGGCCCGACCTGGCGAGCGTGTGCCCCACCACCAGCCACAGCAGGGCCACCGCGGTGGCGGCGGAGGCGGCCACCAGGCCGTGGTTGAGGACCCGGTTGGTACGCCGGTAGGTGCGGTGCTGGGCCCAGCCGAGCGCGGCCAGGGCGAGCACGCCGAGCGCGATCGCCGCCCACGGGTAGGGCGTCGCGTCCCCGTAGTCGGCGTTCAGCCGCTGGTTCTCCTTCTTGTAGAGGTCCTCCGCCGCCGGGAGCATCTCCTTCTGCATCTTCTCGTTCGCGTACCGCAGATAGGCGCCGCCGACCGGATAGCCCTGCCGGTTGTAGGTACGGGCGCGCTCCACGAGCCCCTTGTACTCGGGCAGCAGCTTGTTCAGCTTGGCGACGGCCGCCTCCGACGGCGAGCCCGGCTCGGAGTTGGCGGCGGCGGTGACGAGGCCTGCGGCGGCCGTGCGGATGTCCTTCTCGTACCGGTCCCGCGAGTCCGCGGTCTCCTGACCGCCCGCCAGGAATCCGCTCGAGGCGGCGGTGTTGGCGTCGGCCAGCGAGCGGTAGATGTCGGCGGCGCCGGAGCTGAGCGGCTGGCTGCTGTGCAGCACGTCGTCGGCGGCGGCCGCGCGCTCGGCGGTCTGCCAGGCGGTGACCGCGCCGAACGCGACGACCAGCACGGCCAGGACGGCGCCGATGACGCGCAGCCGCCCTGGCTCGGTGGTCGCGGCGGCCCGCAGCCGGTCGACGCCCTCGGCGAAGGCGGTACGGCGGGGTGCCGGGGGCGGGCCGGGCCGGGCGGGCGGCACCGGCGGCGCGGGCTGCGGGGGGATGGCGGGCATGACGGCGCCCGCCGACGGCGGTGCCGTGCTGCTCTTCGGCGGGTGTGTCACCTGACCTCCCCCATGGTCATCCGTTCGCCGCCAAGTATTGCGGCACGGACCGACATCCGCACCGGCCTTCGCTGGATCTTGATCGGATCGCTGCGTCCCCTGCCCATGAATACGCCGTGGGCACCTGTTCGGTTCCCGCGGCCACCTGGCCCGGAGCGCCCGCCGGCGCGGCGCCGGCCGGTGTCAGCGCCGGCCGGTGTCCCAGTGGGCCCGGGCCCGTTCCAGGGCCGCCTCCTGCGCGCGCAGGTGGTCCAGGCCCAGGAGGGCCGCGCCCAGGACCGGGGCGGCCGTGACCACGCGGACGTCCGCCTTGGGGGCGCGGGACGCCAGCAGGTCGCGTACGCCGTCGTCGAGCCGGGCGTGACCGGCGCTCAGGACGCTGCCGCCCAGCAGGACCGGGGTCTGTTCGCCGAGGAGGTCGAGCCGGGTCAGGGCCACCGTGGCCATCGTCGCGACCTCCTCCGCGAGACGGTCCACGAGGGAGCGGGCGACCCGGTCCCCGTGCGCGGCCGTGCGGAACAGCACCGGGGTCAGCTCGTGCCGGCGGCCGTGCTCGACGTGCCCCAGGTGGAGGGCCTCGATCAGCGCGTACATGGACGGCAGGCCGAAGTGGGCGGGCAGGGCCCGGGCCAGCTCGGTCGCCTCGCCCCGGCCGTCCTCCGCCCGGGCCGCGTACCACAGGGCCTCCTCGGCCAGGCCCCAGCCGCCGCCCCAGTCGCCGGAGATCCGCCCGATGGCCGGGAAGCGGGCGGTGCGGCCGTCGGGGCGCATCCCGACGCAGTTGATGCCCGCGCCGCACACCACGGCCACGCCCCTGGGCTCGGGCACACCCGCCCGCAGGATCGCGAAGGTGTCGTTGCGGACCTCCACCGAGGCGCCCCACGCGCGCGCGTGCAGCGCGGCCGCCAACCGCTCCTCCTCCGCCGGCAGATCGGCGTTGGCGAGACAGGCGGAGACGTGTGAGGCGGTGGTCAGGCCCGCGTCCGCGAACGCCCGCGCGACCGGTTCGGCGAGGGCGTCCACGGCCGCGCCGACACCCACCGCCGGCGGGCGGAAGCCGCCGCCGCGGGCGGTGGCCAGCACCTCGCCCCCGGCGGTGACCACGGCCACGTCGGTCTTGCTGTTGCCCGCGTCGATGGCGAGGACGGTCGGGATCAGGCCCACGCGAGGTGCTCCCGGTTGTGCGCGACCAGCCGGTCGGTGAGGGCTTCGGCGTACTCGTACTGGCCGACGAGCGGATGGGCCAGCAGGGCGCGGAAGACCCGGTCCCGGCCGCCCCGCAGCGCCGCCTGAAGCGCCAGTTCCTCGTACGCCGTCACGTTCGCCACCAGGCCCGCGTACAGCGGGTCGAGGTCCGGCACGGCGAGCGGCGCGGCACCGGACGGGCCGACCGCCGCCTGCACCTCGATCACCGCGTCGTCCGGGAGGAACGGCAGCGTGCCCCGGTTGAGCGTGTTGACCACCTGGTACGGGCTCCCCGTGCCGCCGCCCAGCAGGGCCGCCGCCAGGTCCACGGCGGCCTCCGAGTAGAAGGCACCGCCCCGCTTGGCGAGCAGCGCCGGCTTCTCGTCGAGGGACGGATCGGCGTACATCGCCAGCAACTCGCGCTCCATGGCAGCGACCTCCGCCGCCCGGGACGGCTTGGTGCGCAGGTCCCGCACCACCTCGTCGTGGGCGTAGTAGTAGCGCAGGTAGTAGGAGGGGATCACACCCAGGCGGTCCAGCAGGGGCCGGGGCAGGCGCAGGTCACCGGCGATGGCGTCGCCGTGCCGGGCGAGCAGTTCGGGCAGGACGTCCGCGCCCTCGGGGCCGCCGAGCCGCACCCCCGTCTCCCACGTCAGGTGGTTCAGGCCCACGTGCTCCAGGTGCACGTCCTTGGGGTCGGTGCCGAGCAGGGCCGCGAACTTGCGCTGCAGCCCGATCGCCACGTTGCACAGGCCGACCGCCCGGTGCCCGGCCTCCAGCAGGGCGCGGGTGACGATGCCGACCGGGTTGGTGAAGTCGATGATCCAGGCACGCGGGTTGGTACGGCGCACGCGCTCGGCGATGTCCAGGACGACCGGGACCGTGCGCAGCGCCTTGGCGAGGCCGCCGGCGCCGGTTGTCTCCTGGCCGATGCAGCCGCACTCCAGCGGCCAGGTCTCGTCCCGCTGCCGGGCGGCCTGGCCGCCGACCCGGAGCTGGAGCAGTACGGCGTCGGCGCCGTCCACGCCCGCGTCCAGGTCGGAGGTGGTGACGATGCGGCCGCCGTGGCCCTGCCTGGCGAAGATCCGGCGGGCCAGGCCGCCCACCAGCTCCAGACGTTCGGCGTCCGGGTCGACGAGGACGAGTTCCTCGACGGGCAGGGCGTCCCTGAGCCGGGCGAAGCCGTCGATGAGTTCGGGGGTGTAGGTCGAGCCGCCGCCGACCACGGTGAGTTTCATACGTGGATCAACCCTTTACTCCGGTGAGGGTGACGCCCTCGACGAACGCCTTCTGGGCGAAGAAGAACACGAGGATCACGGGTGCCATGACCAGCACGGTGGCGGCCATGGTGAGGTTCCAGTCGGTGTGGTGGGCGCCCTTGAAGGACTCCAGGCCGTAACTCAGCGTCCAGGCACCGGGGTTCTCCGAGGCGTAGATCTGCGGGCCGAAGTAGTCGTTCCAGGCGTAGAAGAACTGGAAGAGGGCCACCGCGGCGATGCCGGGCTTCGCCATCGGCAGCACCACCCGCACCAGGGTCCTGAGGTCACCGCAGCCGTCCACCTTCGCGGCGTCCACGTACTCGTTCGGGATCGTCATCAGGAACTGGCGCAGCAGGAAGATGGAGAACGCGTCCCCGAACGCCATCGGGACGATCAGCGGCCACAGGGTGCCCGACAGGCCGAGCTGCTTCGCCCAGAACAGGTACATCGGGATGATGACCACCTGCGGGGGCAGCATCATCATCGAGATCACCAGCATGAGTGACAGATTCCGGCCCCGGAAGCGGAACTTGGCCAGCGCGTAGGCCACGGGTATCGAGGACGCCACGGTGAGCACGGTGCCGAGCCCGGCGTAGACCAGGGTGTTCCTCCACCAGGTGAGGAACCCCGGGGTGGCGAGGACCTTGTGGTAGTTGCCCCACTCCCAGGTGTGCGGGATCAGGTCCCGGCTCAGCGCCTGGCTGTCGCTCATCAGGGAGGTGAGGAACACGAACACGAAGGGGAGGGTGAAGAAGAGCGCGGCGGCGACACCGAGGGAGTGCACCGCGATCCACTCCAGCAGCGCCCGGCGCCGCGCCGTGCGCTCGGCGCCCGCGACGGCCAGGGCCGCCTTCAGCGGCTTCTCCAGTACCTGGGTCATGGGTCAGTCACCTGCCTGGACGAGGCCGCCACGGCGCCGCATCAGCAGCGCGGTGAACGCCATCGACAGGGCGAACAGGACCAGCGCGACGACACACGCCGAGCCGTAGTCGAAGCGCTGGAAGCCGAGGTTGTAGACGAGCTGGGGGAGGGTGAGCGTGGACCTGTCCGGGTAGCCGGGCTCGAACTGGGTGCCCGCGCCCTGGATCACGCCCGATGCGACCTTTCCCGCGATCAGCGGCTGCGTGTAGTACTGCATCGTCTGGATCACGCCGGTGACCACGGCGAACATCACGATCGGGGAGATGTTCGGCAGGGTGACGTAGCGGAAGCGCTGCCACGCCGACGCCCCGTCCAGCTCGGCGGCCTCGTACTGCTCCGCCGGTACGTCGAGCAGCGCGGCCATGAAGATGACCATCAGGTCGCCGATGCCCCACAGGGCGAGCAGGGTCAGGGCCGGCTTGGACCAGGCGGGGTCGTTGAACCAGCCCGGCGCCGGGAGGCCGATCCGCTGAAGGATCGAGTCGACCGGGCCGGTGCCGGGGTTGAGCAGGAAGGCGAAGGCCATGGTCGCGGCGACCGGCGGGGCCAGATAGGGCAGGTAGAACAGGGTGCGGAAGACACCGGCCCCCGTCCTGATCCTCGTGATGAGCAGCCCGACCCCGAGCCCCAGGACGACCCGGAGCGTCACCGTCACCACGACCAGCCACAGGGTGTTGCGCAGCGCGGGCCAGAACAGCGGGTAGTGCTCGAAGACGTAGGTCCAGTTCTTCGTGCCGCTCCACGTCGGCGGCCGGAAGCCGTCGTAGTGCATGAAGGAGAAGTAGACCGTCGAGATCAGCGGGTACGCGAAGAAGACCGCGAAGCCGATCAGCCAGGGCGACATGAAGGCCGCCGTGCGCAGCGCCGCCCTGCGGCGCCTGGAACCCAGCGTGGTCGCGGCCATGGCTACTTCGCCTGTGCGATGTCCGTGTCGATCTGCGCGGCCGTCTTCCTCAGGCCGGCCTTCAGATCGGTGACCTTGCCGCTCTCGTAGTCGTACCCGAACTGCTGGATCGTCACCAGGTACACACCGCCGTTGACCGAGGCGGGGGTGGTGGTGGAGTGCGGGTCGGCGGCGATGTCCAGGAAGGTCCTGAACCTCGGGTCGTACTCGAGCTTCGGCGACTTCAGCGCGGCCAGGGTGGAGGGCACGTTGTGGATGCCGTTGGCGAAGCCGACCACCGCGTCCGTGTCCGTGGTCATGTACTTCACCAGTTCCCAGGCCGCGTTCTGCTTGTGGCTGGTGGCGGCGATGCCCGTGATGGTGCCGGTGATGTAGCCCTTGCCGTACTGGTCGGCCTGGTCGTCCGGGACGGGCAGCGGGGCCACCCCGATCTCGAACTTCGGCTTGGCCTCCTCGGCCATGCCCAGCCGCCACTCGCCGTCGAGCTGCATGGCCACCTGCCCGGTGTGGAAGGGGTGCCTGGGGCCCCACTCGTCGCCGAGCGTGGCCCGGAACCGCTCCAGCTTCTGGAATCCGCCGAGTTCATCGACGAGCCGCTTCTGGAGCGTGAAGCCCTTCTCGAAGGCGGGGTCCTCGGCGAGGCGCGACTTGCCGTCCTTGCCGAAGTAGACCGGGGAGAACTGGGCGAAGTAGTGCTCGGTGGTGGACTCCCAGCCGTGGTAGTCCGGCATGAAGCCGAGTTGCTGGTAGCCGTCGCCCCGCGCGATGGTCAGCTTCCTGGCGTCGGTCTCGAACTCCGACCAGGTCTTCGGCGGGGCGGTGATGCCGGCCTTCCGGAACGCCGTCTTGTTGTAGTAGAGGCCGTAGGCGTCGCCCAGCAGCGGCGCGGTGCAGCGGTCGCCCTCGAACCGGGTGTACTCGTTCATCGCCTTCGGGAAGGTCGTCTCCGGGTCGATGCCCGCCTTCTCGAAGAAGGGGTTCAGGTCGATCAGCGCGCCCGACGAGCAGAACTTGCCGACGTTGTTGGTGGTGAAGGAGGAGATGACGTCGGGGGCCCGGTCGCCGCCGGTGCGCAGAGCCTGGTTGATCTTGTCGTCGGTCATGTTGTCGACGACGTTCACATGGATGTTGGGGTGGGCCTTCTCGAAGCCGGCGACCAGGGATTTCACCGCCTTGACCTCGTTCGGCGCGCTCCAGGCGTGCCAGAAGTTGATCGTCGTCTCCTTGGAGGCGTCGTCGGTGGCGCCGGAGCCGGACTGGCCGGTGCAGGCGGTGGCGAGCAGGGCGAGCGAGGCGGTCAGGGCGAAGGCCGCTTTTCGGGCGGTTCCGGGTACGGCTGTGGGCATGGCGAGGTCTCCCGGGGACGGGGTGGGTGAGGAGGGACTGCTTCGGTGGGGCTCGGGCGCTCAGCGCGAGGTGTCGAAGACCTCGTCGCGGGTGGTCGCGAGCGCGGACTCCAGGGCGCCGCGCAGCACGGGGTGTTCCGTCACGTCGCCGACGACCAGCCGGGGGCGGGCCGCGGCGAGTTCCTCGAGCTCGGCCTGGACGAGGGCGCGCAGCACCTCGCCGCCCGCCGTCAGGGCGGAGCCGCTGAGGACGACGAGTTCGGGGTCGAGGACGGAGACCAGCGAGGCGAGACCGGTGGCCAGCCGGGTCGCGTAGGTCCGCAGCAGTTCCCGGTGCGGTCCGCCGGCGTGGCCGGCCGCCCGCGCCAGAAGGGCCGCGGCCACGTCGGGGTACGGGCCCGCCGGCACGTCGGTGATGCCGAGTTCGCGGGCCAGCCGCGGTACGGCCTGGGAGCCGGCCAGCTCCTGGTAGCCGCCGCTGTTGGCCTTGGTCACCTGGCGCACCAGCGGAGTGCCCGGCACCGGCAGGAAGCCGACCTCGCCGGCGCCGCCGGTCCAGCCGCGGTGCAGCCGTCCGCCGAGCACCAGGGCGGCGCCCATGCCCTCCTGGTTCCACAGCAGGACGAAGTCCGCGTGACCGCGGGCCGCGCCGAGCCGCTGTTCGGCGATGGCGACGAGGTTGACGTCGTTCTCGTACTCGACCGGCATCGGCAGCGCGGCGGCGAGTTCGTCGAGCAGGCTGGGGGAGTGCCAGCCGGGCAGGTGCGAGGCGTAGCGCAGCCGGCCGGTGCCCGGGTCGAAGGCGCCCGGGGTGCCGATGACCAGCCGGTGCACATCGGACCGGGTGAGACCCGCGGCCTTCACGGCGCCGTCGAGGGCCTCGGTGACCTGCTGCACGACGGGCCGGGCCGGACGCCGGCCCGGGGTGGGCAGCTCGTACTCGCCGACCGTGCGGCCGGTGACGTCGGCGACGGCGGCGCGGATGCGGTGCGGGGTGACATCGAGCCCGGCCGCGTGGGCGGCGCCCGGGTTCACGGCGTACAGCTGGGCGTTGGGGCCCGGCCGGCCCTCGCTGGTGCCGGTGGCCCGGACCAGCCCGGCCGCCTCCAGGCGGGCCAGGAGCTGGGACGCGGTCGGCTTGGACAGGCCGGTGAGCTTGCCGATGCGGGTACGGGACAGCGGCCCGTGCTCCAGGAGGAGGTCCAGCGCGGCGCGGTCGTTCATGGCGCGCAGGACGCGCGGGGTGCCCGGCGTACCGGCGGTTCCTGCCATGCGGTCGACACCTGCCTTTCCAACTGCCCAGCTTTTCAGTGCGCCGGGCATGACGTCCAGTCTTGATCAACGGGCGCCCGGAAGATCACTGTTAGGAAACTTTCCTATTGGCGTGGGAGGAACGTAAGCCCAGGACGAAGAGGGCGTCAATAGACAACGCCCCCGAGGCAACGGAGTCGTTACCTCGGGGGCGTGGGGCCCGGGCGCCGGCGGCGCCGCGCGCGACCGCTTCGCTACTTGCCGGGAGGGGCCGGGCGCTGAGGGGTGATCGGGGTCGCCGCCACCGACTGCGGGGACTCCGCGTTGGCGTAGACCGACGGCGCCGCCACCGCCGCGGCCGGATCCGGGGCGTCCTCGACGTCCTCCACGGCCGTCGCGCCACCCACGATGCGGATGCTCGCCGCGTCGAAGGCCCGCTTGACCCGCCAGCGCAGCTCGCGCTCCACGGCCACCGACTTGCCGGGCATGGTCCGCGCCGTCAGCCGCAGCACCATGGAGTCGATCAGCACGCTGTCCAGGCCCAGCACCTCGACCTGGCCCCACAGCAGCTCGTTCCAGGGCTCTTCCTTGCTCATCTTCTCGGCGACCTCGTCCAGGATGGTCTTCACCCGGTCCAGGTCCTCGCTCGCCCGCACGGTCACTTCGACCCCGGCGGTCGCCCAGCCCTGCGAGAGGTTTCCGATCCGCTTGACCTCGCCGTTGCGGACGTACCAGATCTCGCCGCCGTCACCGCGCAGCTTGGTCACCCGCAGCCCGACCTCGATCACCTCGCCGGAGGCCACGCCCGCGTCGATGATGTCGCCGACGCCGTACTGGTCCTCCAGGATCATGAAGACGCCGGAGAGGAAGTCCGTGACCAGGTTCCGGGCGCCGAAACCGATCGCCACGCCCGCCACACCGGCCGAGGCCAGCAGCGGCGCCAGGTTGATCTTGAAGGTGGACAGCACCATCAGCGCGGCCGTGCCGAGGATCAGGAAGCTGGCCACCGAGCGCAGCACGGAGCCGATCGCCGCCGACCGCTGCCGGCGCCGCTCGACGTTGACCAGCAGCCCGCCCAGCGCGCTGCCCTCCGAGGCCTGCACCGTCCGGGTCATGCGTTCGATCAGCTTGGTGATCGCCCGCCGCACCACCGCTCTGAGCGCCACCGCCACGACCACGACCAGCACGATCTGCAGGCCCATCGCCAGCCAGGTCGACCAGTTCTGCTCCACCCAGCTCGCGGCGTTCGTCGCGTGCTCCTGGGCGTCCTGCAGCGCGGGAACGGGGGACCCGGTCGAATCCGAGGGGGACGGCGAGGGGGACGCGCCGGCGGCCAGAAGGACGACGGGCAAGGACACGGCAGGTACCTCCATGGTGCTGCGCGGTCCGCTCCGGTGGGGCGGTCAAGGTCTTCGGGATCACGAAAAGGTCACCGGACGGACAGAACCAACACACTAACGGGGCATTGTGTGTGCTCCGCGCCGTTCCGCCCAAGGGAGACGGGTCTCACCTGGGCTTGAACACGCCATGATCCGGGGGACACATCGGGTGTGGTCGAAAACACTCCCAGCCCGTTACCGGGACATGGTGGCGCGTTCACCAGGCATGAGGGGAGACTGACTGCAGATCGTCCCGGCGCGAGCCACGCGCCGCCGACGCCCAAGGAGGCACCCGTGCCGCACGTCCTGGTCCTCAACGCGTCGTACGAGCCGCTCGGCGTCGTACCGCTCCGCCGCGCGCTCGTCCTCGTCCTGGAGAACAAGGCCGTCTCCCTCGAGGAATCCGGCGCCTTTATGCACAGCGCGACCGTCACAGTCTCCGCACCCAGCGTGGTCCGGCTGAAGCGTTTCGTGCGGGTTCCCTACCGGGGGCCCGTTCCTCTCACCCGCCGGGCGCTGTTCGCGCGCGACGGGGGCCGGTGCATGTACTGCGGTGGCGTCGCAACCAGCGTCGACCACGTCATCCCGCGCAGCCGCGGGGGCAAGCACGTCTGGGACAACGTGGTGGCCTCGTGCCGCCGCTGCAACCACGTGAAGGCCGACCGCCACCTCGTCGAGATCGGCTGGCGGCTGCGCCACAAACCCGCCCCGCCCACCGGTCTGGCCTGGCGCATCATCGGCACCGGCCACAGGGACCCGCGCTGGCTGCCCTACTTGCAGCCGTACGGCGCGGACGACGCCATGGCCCGGATCGACGGCATCTCAGCCTGACGATTCCGGGCCTTCGCGCACCCCGTGGCCGGACGGCGCCTCGTTCAGCCGCGGGGTCCTTCGGCACGCGCCCCGCGCACCGCGTACAGCACGGCGCCCACCACGAACGCGGTCAGCGCCGCGGCCCAGGCGCCCGGTTGCGCGCCCGGTTGCATCGGCCACGCCCACACCGTGACCGCGCGCCCGCGCGCCCCCGAGGAGGCCAGATAGACGGCCGTCACATAGCCGAAGGCGGGCAGCCAGCTCAGCCGGGCGCCCAGCAGGACGGCCGCGGCGGCCGTGACACCGGTGCACCCGAGGGTGTTGCGGACGACCGCGGGCGGCCCGAAGGTCTCCGCGTGCCCCAGCACCGCCAGCGGCAGCACCAGTGCCGCCAGCGCGGTCAGCGCCCCGAGCTGCGCCAGCCGCCGCGGCCACCAGGGCCGTACGGCCGTCCGGTCCAGCTCGTCCGACGCCGAGTACAGGCTCGTGCCGATGACGGCGGCCGCCAGCAGCGGAGCCAGGGCGACGACGGGCACCCGGCGGTAGGGGTCGAGATAGGCGTCCAGGCGGCCGGCGGCCCACACCGCGAAGGCGGTGGTTCCGGCCAGCGCGAGCAGAGTGAGGGGGAGGGCGCGGGAACGGGCGTAGAGGAGGGGGCCGTTCACAGGGCGGGCACCCCCTTCACATCACAGGTGCCCGCCGTCGCGAAATACGCCGACAGCCAGTCCCGGCGCTCCTCCGCGCCCATTCCGGCCAGCTCGGCCCGGGCGGCGAGGCGCTTGCGCAGGTCGGCGCGGTGGGCCGCGTCGCCACGGGCATCGATCTCGTCGAACCTCTCCTGCACCGGACTGGGGGCGAGGTACGCCTCCACGGCGTCGTCGGCCCGGCGCATCCGCTCCGTGGAGTGCAGGCAGTCGGGGCGCCGTTCAAGGGCCGCCGTCGCCTCCCACGCGAACTCCCGCGGATCGGTCAGCCGGCCCCGTACCACCGACCAGCCCAGCGGCATGAGGTTGGGCAGCTGGGCCTCGGCGTCGTGCGACTCGTGGTCGCGCTCCTCCCACCGCACCGGCAGATTCCTCACCCCCTTGAGCTTGCCCGTGATGCCCGACAGGGCGTCGACGACCTGCGGCAGCATCCCCGCGTACCGGGCGTTCACGCAGACCGCGGGGGTGGTGGAGGTGTCGCAGACCTGCCGGCGCGCGAGCGGGGCCTCGTGCCACAGACCGTCCCCGGTCTGCGTCAGCACCGCCCCCGCGGCCACGGCGGCGGCCAGCGGCAGCAGAGCCGTCACCCGGCGCCGCGCGGCGTACGCCAGCACGGCGGCGAACGCCAGGCCCGCCGTCCACACGGCCATCGAGACCGGCTGCCACCACACCGGGGCGTCGGGGGCCAGGACCGGGAACGCCGGGTTGAGATGCCGCGCGGAACCCGAATGGCTCATCGACGGCACGCCGAGCCCGACGTACCCGGCGATCGCCAGCAGCGGCGCGGCCAGCCGGGTGGGCACGGCCCGCCCCACCACATGCCCGAGCAGCGCGGCCGCCGCCACCGCCACGGTGTCACCGGGCAGCAGCTCGGGGTGCGGCCGGTCGCCCTGCGCGTAGGGCCAGGTGGCGAGCATCGCGAGGCCCGCCGCGGCCAGATAGCCGACGGCCGTCCAGAGCGCGACGGGCAGCGCCGAGGCCAGGAACCGGGCGAGCCGCCCCCGGACTGCCGTTCCCCACAGCTCCTCGGTACGCCGCCGCCGCTCCCGCCCGCCCTGCCAGCAGCCCGCCGCGGCGGCCAGCGGGGCGGCGATCAGCACGGTGGTGTGCGTCTGGGTGGCGGTCTCCGCCCAGCCGCCCTGCCAGCGGGCGGCGGAGCCGGCCAGCAGCACACCGAGGGTGAGCAGCACGGCGGCCCCGGCGAAGGGCGGGAAGCCGCGCAGGGCCTCCGCGCGCAGCGGGTGGGGCGCCCGCGCGACGAGTGTCCTCCGGTCGGTCACGAGGCTCATCGCACCGACTCCCGCGTCCCCGCTCCGCCGCGGTGGGCCCGCAGCGCGGCCGTGTAGCCGCGCTCGATCGGATGGTCGCCCGGCCCGCCCGAGGTCTCGCCCATCAGCGTGAGCGCATGCGGGGTGCCGCGGTAGGCGACCCCGCCCCCGTCGAGAAGGGTGACCTCCGTGCAGGCGGCGGCCACGTCCTCCACCAGGTGGGTGGAGACGACCACCGCGGCCGAGGTGCCGAGTTCGCGCAGCAGCTCGCGGAACTCCACCCGCTGCTCCGGGTCGAGACCGGCGGTGGGCTCGTCCAGCAGCAGCACGCTCGGCTCGTTGACGATGGCCTGGGCGATGCCGACCCGGCGGACCATGCCCCCGGACAGGGTGCGGATCTTCGCGTCGGCGCGGTCCGCGAGACCGACCCGGGCCACGGCGTCCGTCACGGCGGCCGGGACGGACGCGGCGGGCATCTCCTTCAGCCACGCCACGTACGCGACGAACTCCCGCACCGTGAAGCCGGGGTAGTAGCCGAACTCCTGCGGCAGATAGCCCAGCCGGCGCCGGACCGCGGACCGCCCGCGGTGGCCGGCGGTGTCCTGGCCGAGGATCTCCACCCGCCCGGCGGACGGCCGGGCCACGGTGGCCAGGACCCGGATCAGTGAGGTCTTCCCGGCACCGTTAGGCCCGAGCAGCCCGTGCACACCGGTGCCCAGGTCCAGATCGACGCCGTCCAGCGCGAGGTGCTTCCGGTGCCGGACCCGCAGGCCGGACACGAGTATGGAACTCAAGGGGTCTCCAGAGATGGCTTGCCGGGGCCGGGTCACCGGGGTGGTGGCGGAGCATCGGCGGATCAGGTGATCGTCAGCGGGGCGGCACGGTGGCTGCCGCCGTGGTGGGTGGTGCGAGGTTCGGTTCCGGTGGGTTCGCGTTCCCGAGGGGCGTGGCCCAGGGGGCGCACGGGGCGGCCCCAGGGGACGCCGCGGCGGCTGCCGGGCCCGGGGTGGTCGCCCCGCGACACCGGGCCGTGGGGCGACCAGGGTCCGGGCGGTGTCCGCCGGGCCGGTTCGGGGTGGTCGCGGGTGGTGCCGTCAGGGGCCGGGCGGTGCGGCAGGGCCCGCGATCACCGGCGGAGCAGGCGGTCGTAGGCCGGGCGGCGGGCAGTGAGGAGGGCGGCGCTCAGGACGGCCGCCGCCGCCCACGCGCCCTGCGTCCCCGCACCGTCGAAGCAGCGGGACAGCTGCTCGGTCAGAGGCGTGGTGACCTCGCCGCCCGGGGTACCGGACACGGGCACGCCGACGGCGCACAGCCAGCCCCCGGCCGTGACCCCGGCCGCCGTACGGCAGCCGGTGAAGGAGGCCAGGGCGAGCGTGCCCAGGCTCAGGGCCAGCCCCGGCAGCAGCCAGGCCGCGGCGGCCGGGGCGCCGGAGGCGGGCAGCAGCAGCCCGGCCAGGGTCAGCAGCGGCAGGCTCACCGCGAGCACGGCGGCCGTCCGGGTCAGCGCCAGACGCAGCCCGCCGGCCGGGCTGGCCGCCGCCACCTCGTACAGCGGGTCGGCGTGCGGCCCGTAGGACAGCGCGACCCCGGCCACGGGCACCACGGGCGCGATCGCCAGCAGCAGCGCCCGAGCGCCGGGCACACCGCCCCCGTACCCGAGGGCCATCGCCCCCACCGCCACGAGCAGTACGGCCGGCAGCCACGCCCCCCGCACGGCCGGCCCGGCGGCCCAGAGCAGCCGGGCCCGCCGGGACAGCGCCGGGGCCGGGGCCGCCGCGGAGCGCGCGGCCCCCGCGTGCGCCGCTCCCAGCACCGCCTCCCGCACCTCGTCCAGCACCGTCCCCGCGGCCGTGCCGCGCACCGCACGCGACACCAGCGCCGCGCATCCCGGGCAGTGCTCCAGGTGCTTCTCCAGGGACCACGCGTCCGGCTCCGCCAGGGAGCCGTCGGCATACCGGGCGACGACGCCGGCCGAGGCGTGCCAGACGTGCGTGTTGCCGTGGGTCATGCCGTACCTCCCAGCGGGGACGGGTTCAGATGGGCCAGCGCCGACCGCAGCTCCGTACGGGCGCGCCGGGCGCGGGACTTGACGGTGCCCTCGGGTATGCCGAGCAGCCGGGCCGCCTCCCGGGTGCTCAGCCCGTCGACGACGGTCGCCCGCAGCACCTCGCGCAGCTCGGGGGAGATCCGGTCCAGCGCGGCGCCGACGTCCCCGTACTCGAGACCGGCCAGCACCCTGTCCTCGGCGGAGGGCGCCGCGGCGGGTTCGTGGACGCCGTCCGCGAACTCCAGCGGCGCACCCGCCACCCGCGCGGCCCGCTCCTGCGCCCGCCGCGCGTCGACCAGCCGCCGTGCCGCGATCGTCCACAGCCAGCCGCCGGCCTCCTGCCCGCGGTGCCCGGCCGCCGACCGCCACACGGTGACGAACGTGTCCTGCAGCACCTCCCGGACGACCTCCGGATCGGCACAGCGCCGGGTCAGCCGCGCGTGCAGCCAGCCGGCGTGCCGGTCGTACAGATCGGCCATGGCCGCCGGATCGCCCGCCGCGACGGCCCGCAGCAGTGCCGCGTCCCCGTCGCCGTCCTTCTCCCGCTGGCCCCCCACGGGGCGGAACAGTCTCACACCCCCTCTATCGACCACGCGCCCGGCACCGGTTCACGGGGTGCGCACACGCGTGCCCGGACGGTGTGGTGAGTGGCTTCGGCGTCGCGGGGTAGGCCTGCCCTGACCACCGCTAGCCGCGGCAAGCGATCGAGAGAGAAGGAGGCCCCTGTGGCCGCACCGGCTCATCCCACCATTCCGGCCCAGTGGAAACCCTTGGCGGAGCCGTCCGCCGAGACCGACGACGCGCGGCTGTGCGTCTTCAGCGCGGAGAGCGCCTGCGTGGAGGCGCCGCTGACCAGCGAGCCGCCCCTGCCCGACGCCGAACCCCTGACCAGCGAGCCACCGCTCGCCGAGGCCGCCCCGCTGACCAGCGAGTCCGACCCGATCCCCGACTTCTTCGGCGCGGGACTGTAGATGGCCGCGGCCGCCGACGAGGAGCTGGCCCGGCTCGCCGCACTGCACGGGGTGGACACCTCCTACCGCCCCGCCCCGGACCGCACGGTCGACGTCCCCGCCTCCGCCGTGGTGGCCGCCCTGGCCGCCCTCGGCGTCGAAGCGGGCACCCCGGACGCGGTACGCGCCGCGCTCGCCGAACGGGAGCGCGAGCTGCGCGAGCGGCTGCTCCCGCCGACGGTCGTGCACTGGGCCGGCGACCCGGGCGGCCCCGCCGCCCTCGCCGCACTGCCCGCCGGCACCCGCCTCACCGTCCGGACCGAGCAGGGCGAGACGCGGGACACGGCCGAAGGACTGCCCCTCGGAGCGCACCGGGTGACCGCCGTCGCGCCGGACGGCCGCACCGGGCACGCCCATCTCGTCGTCGCGCCGGACCGGCTGCCCACCCCGGCCACCCGCTCCTACGGCCTGCTCGTCCAGCTCTACTCGCTGCTCTCGCGGCTCTCCTGGGGCATGGGCGACCTCGGTGACCTCGCCGAGCTGGCCGGCTGGGCCGGACGCACCGCCGGCGCCGGGTTCGTACAGGTCAACCCGTTGCACGCGGCCGTGCCCGGCACCCCGACCGACCCCTCGCCGTACCGGCCGTCCTCACGCCGCTTCCCCGACCCGGTGCACCTGCGCGTCGAGCTGATCGACGAGTTCGCGCACGTCGAGGACCAGGACCGGGTCCGCACCCTGCTGGAACGCGCCGCGCGGCTGCGCGCCGACGTCCTCGACAAGGGCGCCCTCATCGACCGGGACGCCGTGTGGGAGCTGAAGCGGGAGGCACTGGAACTGGTCCTCGCCGTCCCCCTCGGACCGGGACGGCAGGCCGCCTACGACGCCTTCCGCGCCGAGGAGGGGCAGGCCCTGGAGGACCACGCCACCTGGTACGCGCTCGCCGAGACCCACGGCTCGGACTGGCACCGGTGGCCCGCCGGCCTGCGCGACCCGCGCTCCGCCGAGACCGCCCGCGCCCGCGCCGGGCTCGCCGGCCGGGTCGCCTTCCACTCCCGGCTCGCCTGGCTCACCGACGGCCAGCTCCGCGCCGCCCAGCGCGCCGCGCTGGAGGCCGGCATGCCCGTCGGGATCGTGCACGACCTCGCCGTCGGCGTGCACCCCCAGGGCGCGGACGCCTGGGCGCAGCAGGACCACTTCGCCGCCGGGATGTCGGTCGGCGCCCCGCCCGACGCCTTCAACGCCCACGGCCAGGACTGGGGGCTGCCCCCCTGGCGGCCCGACCGGCTGGCCGCCTCCGGCCACGCCCCCTACCGCCACCTGCTGCGCGCCCTGTTCCGCTACACCGGCGCCCTGCGCATCGACCACGTGATGGGCCTGTTCCGGCTGTGGTGGGTGCCCCAGGGCAGCCCGCCCACCGAGGGCACCTACGTCCGCCACGACGCCGAGGCCATGCTCGCCCTGCTCGCCCTCGAGGCCTTCCGGGCCGGGGCGGTGGTGATCGGCGAGGACCTGGGGACCGTGGAGCCCGGGGTGCGCGAGCGGCTGCAGCGGCGCGGGGTGCTCGGCACCTCCGTGCTCTGGTTCGAACGGGACTGGGAGGGCGACGGCCGCCCGCTGCCCCCGGAACAGTGGCGCGCCGACTGCCTGGCCACCGCCACCACCCACGACCTGCCACCCACCGCCGCCCGCCTCACCGGCGACCACGTCGGCCTGCGCGACCGTCTGGGCCTGCTCACCCGCTCCGCCGCCGAGGAGAGCGCCGAGGCGGCCGCGGACACGGCGGAGTGGCTCGCCCTGCTGGGCAGCCTCGGTCTGCTGGACAGCCCGGCGGCCGGACCGCCCGGCAGCGACGAGGAGGCGGAGATCAAGGGCGTCCACCGCTTCCTGCTGCGCACCCCGGCCCGGCTGGTCGGCGTCTGGCTCCCGGACGGCGTCGGCGACCGCCGCCCGCAGAACCTGCCCGGCACCTGGGACGAGTACCCGAACTGGCGGCTGCCCGTCGCCGATCCGCAGGGCCGCCCGATGACGCTGGAGGAGCTGGCGGCCTCGCCCCGGCTCCGGGCGCTGCTGGACGTGTTCAGGGAGGGGACGGGACGGTGAGGGCCGCGTAGGGGACCCCGGGCGCGCGTCCATCCGGGTGGTTCGCTAACTTGAGGGTGTGGACAAGAAGAACGCCCTGCGCGCCGGCGCCCTGGCCGCCGGTACGACGCTGATGATGCTGCTCATGTCGTCCCCCGCGCTCGCGCTGACCCGCGACGACGGTGACGACCCCGGCCCCGGCCTGAGCGTCATCCAGACGCTGGGCCTCTATGTGGTGGCGCCGATCGCCCTGTTCGTGATCATCGCCGGCCTGGTCATGGTGCTGGAGAAGTACCACGCCAAGAAGGACACCACGACGTCCAACATCAACGTGAAGGGCGAGGTGAAGGCCTGACCGGCCGCCCCGTCCCGCCGAGGGCGCCGTCCTCCCTCCGGTACGCGCACACCGCCGTACCAGGGTGAGGCCGGCGCCCTCGGCGTTTCCCGGCGGGCTCAGGGGCCTGGGCGCGGTGAGGTACCGCTGCACGGTCGGCCCGAGCCAGGCCATCAGCTCCTCGCGCGTCGGCGCCACCGCCGGCGGCAGCCGGAAGATGCCCTGCTGATCGCCCGCCTACCGCGTCCCGGACAGCAACTCCCTCAGCAGGCCGGCTAGTTGGCCGGCCTGTTCGTCGTCCAGGTGGGACAGGGCCTCCGTCTGGACGGCGAGACCCGCACCGACGGCCCGGTCGATGACGTCCAGCCCCTTCTCGGTCAGGGTCACCTGTAGCCCGCGGCGGTCGTGGGGGTCGGGGGAGCGGCGCAGCAGGCCGGCCCGCTCCAGTTTGTCGAGGCGGCCGGTCATGCCACCGGTGGTGAGCATCAGGGTCGCCGAGAGCTGGCGCGGGGACAGGGTGTACGGCTCGCCGGAGCGGCGCAGGGTGGCCAGCACGTCGAACTCGCCGCGGGAGACGCCGTAGGGCTCGTAAGCCTTCTCCATGCGGTCGCCCATGGCGCGGGAGAGGCGGTGGATCCGCCCGAAGACCTCCATCGCCCGGGTGTCGAGGTCGGGGCGGACGTCCGCCCACTGACCGATGATCGCGTCGACGGGGTCGTGGGGCTGCTGCCGGCCTGCGTTCATGTGCCGAGTATCGCCATTCGGGACGGTCGTCGGCAAGAAAGTAGCTTGACGATAAGTTGCTTGGCGCTAAGCTGCTTGCCACTTGCCGAAATCCGTGGAAGGGCCTGCGATGAAGCGCCCCACGACCGTCCTGCTCACCGCCCTCGCCCCCGTCTCCTGGGGCACCACCTACGCCGTCACCACCGAGTTCCTGCCGCCGGACCGCCCCCTGTTCACGGCCATGGTCCGCGCCCTGCCAGCCGGGCTGCTGCTGCTCGCCCTCACCCGGGTGCTGCCGCGGGGCATCTGGTGGGCGAAGGCCGCCGTGCTGGGCGCGCTGAACATCGGCGCCTTCTTCCCGCTGCTGTTCGTGTCGGCGTACCGGCTGCCCGGCGGGATGGCCGCCGTGGTCGGCTCGGCCGGGCCGCTGTTCGTGGTCGGCCTCTCGGCACCGCTGCTGCGGGAGCGGCCGGCCGTGCGCACGCTGGTCACCGGGGCCGTGGCCGCGCTCGGTGTCAGCCTCGTCGTGCTCAAGGGGGCCGGCGCCCTCGACCTGGCCGGGGTGCTCGCGGCCGTCGCCGCCACCGCCTCGATGGCCGCGGGGACCGTGCTGACCCGGCGCTGGGGCCGGCCGGACGGCGTCGGCCCGCTCGCCCTCACCGGCTGGCAGCTCACCGCCGGCGGTCTGCTCATCGCCCCGGTCGCCCTGCTGGCCGAGGGGGCCCCGCCCGCGCTCGACGGCCGCGCGACCGGCGGCTACCTCTACCTCGCGCTGGCGAACACGGCCGTCGCCTACTGGCTCTGGTTCCGCGGCATCGGCCGGCTCGGCGCCACCCGGGCCGGCTTCCTCGGCCCGCTCTCCCCACTGACCGCCGCCGTGACCGGCTGGGCGGCCCTGGGACAGGCGCTCACCCCCGTGCAGGCGCTCGGCATGGCCCTGGCGTTCGCGGCGACGGCGGCCGGGCAGCTCGGGAGCGGAGCGGTCTACGGGCGCCGTACCTCGTACAGGAAGCACCCGTACTCCACCGCCCGCACGTGCACCAGCGCCACCTCCGGATCGGCGAAGGCCTCCGTGAACGCCGGTTCGAAGGCGTCCGGGTCCTCGACCAGCCGGCCGCCGAGTATGCGGCCGTCCGCGGAGTAACGGCGCAGCGTGCGGTGGGCGCCCGTGAAGGGGAGCGCGCCGCCGTCCGGTCCGGCGCACTCCCCGGCGTGGATGAAGACGGGGCCCTGCTCGTCGTAGGCCCCCGGGTCGGCGCCCGTCGCGGCCGCCCAGCGGCGCAGGGGCGCGTACGACACCAGGGCGACGCGCTCGCCCGGTGCGCTGCGGCGCAGGCAGCAGCGCAGCGGCGCGCCGCCCTCGGTGTCCTCGAAGGCGGCCATCGGGCGGGCCGCGTCGTCCGAGACGCGCAGCTCCGCGAGGACCGGGGGCGGCAGGGGCCGTGCGGTGTAGGTCGTCATACGGCCAGCGTGGCCCGCCGACGGTGCCGCGCACCGGCGGAATCCGGACGTCGAACCCGGCGCACCGGCCGGGCGGGCCGCACCGGCCGCACGGAAGAGGGCGCCCGGTGCGAGACCGGGCGCCCTCTTGGCCGTACCGGCGTTACGCGGTGGCCGCGTCCGCCGCCTGGGCTCGCAGCGCGCGCTCGACGCCCGAGCGGGACTCCGAGACCAGCCGGCGCAGGGCCGCGCCGGGCTCGGCCGAAGCCAGCCAGTCGTCGGTCCGGGCCAGCGTCTCCTCGGAGATCTGCACCGCCGGGTACAGGCCGACCGCGATCTGCTGGGCCATCTCGTGCGAACGGGCGTCCCAGACGTCCTTGAGGACCTCGAAGTACCGCTCCGCGTACGGCGCCAGCAGCTCCCGCTGGTCGGTCTGCACGAAGCCGCCGATCACGGCCTCCTGCACGGCGTTCGGCAGCTTGTCGGAGTCGACGACCGACGCCCACGCCTCCGCCTTGGCCTCCGGCGTCGGACGGGCCGCCCGGGCGGTGGCCGCGTGCCGCTCACCGGCCGCGGTCCGGTCCCGCTCGTACTCCGCCGCGATCTCCGCCTCGTCGAAGCGGCCGACCGCCGCGAGCCGCTCCACGAACGCCCAGCGCAGCTCCGTGTCGACGACCAGACCCTCGATGGTCTGCGAGCCGTCCAGCAGCGCGTCCAGCAGGTCGAGCTGCTCCGGCGTGCGGGCCGTCGCCGCGAACGCCCGGGCCCAGGCGAGCTGGTGGTCACTGCCGGGGCCCGCCGAGCGCAGGTGGGCCAGCGTGGCGTCGGTCCAGCGGGTCAGCAGGGCCTCACGGGCGGCCGGGTCGGCGTACAGGTCGATCGCCAGCTTCACCTGGCGCTGCAGCGACTGCACCACTCCGATGTCGGACTCCTTGCCGATGCCGGACAGCACCAGCGACAGGTAGTCCCGGGTGGCCAGCTCGGCGTCGCGGGTCATGTCCCAGGCCGAGGCCCAGCACAGGGCGCGCGGCAGGGAGGCCTCGAAGTCGCCGAGGTGCTCGGTGACGGTCCGCAGCGAGTCCTCGTCCAGCCGGACCTTCGCGTACGACAGGTCGTCGTCGTTGAGCAGCACGACGGCCGGCCGGCGCCGGCCCGAGAGCTGCGGCACGGCCGTCAGCTCGCCGTCGACGTCCAGCTCGATCCGGTCGGTGCGCACCAGCTTGCCGGCGCCGTCCAGGTCGTACAGGCCGATCGCGATGCGGTGCGGGCGCAGCACCGGCTCGCCCTTGGCGCCGGCGGGCAACGGCGGGGCCTCCTGGCGGACCGCGAAGGAGGTGATGACGCCCTCGGCGTCCGTCTCGATCTCCGGGCGCAGCACGTTGATGCCGGCCGTCTCCAGCCACTGCTTCGACCAGGTCTTCAGATCGCGGCCGGAGGTCTCCTCCAGGGCGCCCAGCAGGTCGGACAGGCGCGTGTTGCCGTACGCGTGCCGCTTGAAGTAGGCCTGCACGCCCTTGAAGAACTCGTCCTCGCCGACGTACGCGACGAGCTGCTTGAGCACGCTCGCGCCCTTGGCGTACGTGATGCCGTCGAAGTTGACGAGCACGTCGTCCAGGTCACGGATGTCGGCCATGATCGGGTGCGTGGAGGGCAGCTGGTCCTGCCGGTACGCCCAGGTCTTCATGGAGTTCGCGAACGTCGTCCACGCGTGCGGCCAGCGGGAGCCGGGCGCGGCGGCCTGGCAGGCGATGGAGGTGTAGGTGGCGAACGACTCGTTCAGCCACAGGTCGTTCCACCACTCCATGGTGACCAGGTCGCCGAACCACATGTGGGCCAGCTCGTGCAGGATCGTCTCGGCGCGCACCTCGTACGCCGCGTCGGTCACCTTGGACCGGAAGACGTACTGGTCGCGGATGGTGACCGCGCCCGCGTTCTCCATCGCGCCCGCGTTGAACTCGGGCACGAAGAGCTGGTCGTACTTCTTGAACGGGTACGCCAGCCCGAACTTCTCCTGGAACCAGTCGAAGCCCTGCCGGGTCACCTCGAAGATGGCGTCCGAGTCCAGGAACTCGGCCAGCGAGGGACGGCAGTAGATGCCGAGCGGGACGCTCTGCCCGTCCCGTTCGTACACGCTGTGCACCGAGTGGTACGGGCCGACGATCAGCGCCGTGATGTACGACGAGATGCGCGGCGTCGGCTCGAAGACCCAGACGTTCTCCTGGGGCTCCGGCGTCGGCGAGTTGGAGATGACCGTCCAGCCGTCCGGCGCCTTCACGGTGAACTGGAAGGTCGCCTTCAGGTCGGGCTGCTCGAACGACGCGAAGACCCGGCGGGCGTCCGGCACCTCGAACTGGGTGTAAAGGTACGCCTGCTCGTCCACCGGGTCCACGAAGCGGTGCAGGCCCTCGCCGGTGTTGGTGTAGGCGCAGTCGGCGACGACGCGCAGGATGTTGCGCCCGTCCAGCAGGCCGGGCAGCGCGATGCGCGAGTCGGCGAACACCTCGGCGGGGTCGAGCGAGTCCCCGTTCAGCGTCACCTCGTGGACGGCCGGGGCCACCAGGTCGATGAAGGACGTGGCGTCCCTGGTCGCCACGTCGAAGCGCACCGTGGTCACGGACCGGTAGGTGCCGCCCTCCTGCGCGCCGGAGAGGTCGAGATCGATCTCGTACGAGTCAACGGTCAGCAGCTTCGCCCGCTGCCGCGCCTCTTCGCGAGTCAGGTTTGTGCCAGGCACGCGGTCATCTCCTCGTTATGTGTGGGTTGCGCCATCCTTCCATGGCGGCCACGGGGAAAGCGATGAGCCCGGGCATGCGAAAGGGGCGGTCACGCGCACGTGACCGCCCCTTTCGCACCGGTGCCTACTTCTCGGACAGCTCGGCCGCCACCAGTTCCGCGATCTGGACCGCGTTCAGCGCGGCGCCCTTGCGGAGGTTGTCGTTGGAGACGAACAGCGCCAGGCCGTTGTCCACCGTCTCGTCGCGGCGGATGCGGCCGACGTACGACGGGTCCTGGCCGGCCGCCTGCAGCGGGGTCGGGATGTCGGACAGGGCGACGCCCGGGGCGCCCGCGAGCAGCTCGGTCGCCCGCTCCGGGCTGAGCGGCCGGGCGAAACGGGCGTTGACCTGGAGGGAGTGACCGGAGAAGACCGGGACGCGCACGCAGGTGCCGGAGACCTTCAGCTCCGGGATCTCCAGGATCTTGCGGGACTCGTTGCGCAGCTTCTGCTCCTCGTCGGTCTCGCCCAGGCCGTCGTCGACGATGGAGCCGGCCAGCGGGAGGACGTTGAAGGCGATGGGGCGCTTGTAGACCTGAGGCTCGGGGAAGTCGACCGCCGCGCCGTCGTGGGTCAGCTTGTCGGCCTCGGCGGCCACCTTCTGCACCTGGCCGTGCAGCTCGGCCACGCCCGCCAGGCCGGAGCCGGACACCGCCTGGTAGGTGGCGACGACCAGCGCCTCGAGGCCGGCCTCCTCGTGCAGCGGCTTCAGGGCCGGCATCGCGGCCATCGTGGTGCAGTTCGGGTTGGCGATGATGCCCTTGGGCCGGTCGGCGATGGCGTGCGGGTTCACCTCGGCGACCACCAGGGGCACCTCGGGGTCGCGGCGCCAGGCCGAGGAGTTGTCGATCACCACGGCGCCCTGGGAGGCGACCTTCTCGGCCAGCGCCCTGGAGGTCGCGCCGCCCGCGGAGAAGAGCACGATGTCCAGGCCGGAGTAGTCGGCGGCCGCCGCGTCCTCCACCGTCACGCCGTCCAGCACGGTCCCGGCCGAGCGGGCCGAGGCGAACAGGCGCAGCTCGGTGACCGGGAAGTTCCGCTGCACGAGGATCCTGCGCATGACCGTGCCGACCTGACCGGTGGCTCCGACGATTCCGACCCTCACGGCGACTCCCTCTGTGTGTCTGTTGCTGCTTGCCTTCGCATGACCGGGGCTTTTCCATCATGCGGCCAGTCCCGGTCCACCTGTCCAATTCTTTGCGGCGTCTGCCCGCAAAGTGGGACACGATCACCCGGCGTCCGGTTCCGGACCTCCGTCGTACACCGCGCTGAGCTGCAGATGTTTCCCCGGCGGCGGCCTCGCGCCGGAAGCTGTGCTGTGCCGCCCCTGCCCATCGGCGTCCCGCCCACACGGTGGTGTGACGTACGCCTCCCACCTCCCCGGCGCCCGGCCGAACGTTTCCGCCTCCTCGTGCGTCGTAGGGGCAAACGCGTGAGGGGGTGGCTTGTGCTGCGCGGAGGGGCGCGCCGCGGCCAGAGGGCGTACGCCGGTGCGGACCGTACCGGCGGGGACCCACTGGACGCGGCCCAGGAACGCCGGGTGCGGGCGGTGCTCGCGCTCGGCGGGGTGCCGCAGGCGGACCTGCCGGACGGGGTGCAGCAGGTCCGCCTGCGGCTGCTGGAGCGGGCCGCGAGCGGGCGCGAGGCGCCGCGGGACGTGTCGGCCTGGGCGGCGGTCGTCGCCTCCAACCTCGCCATGGACTGGCACCGGGCCAAACGGCGCCAGGAGCGGCTGGGGGAGCGGCTGGCGGCCCTGCGCGAGCCCGCGCACCTGTCGGGCGAGGAGACCAGCGTGCTCTCGCTCGCCGTCGCCCGGGGCCTGGACGAACTGCCCGACGCCCAGCGCCAGGTCCTGATCCTGCGCTTCTTCGCCGACCTGCCGGTGCGCGGCATCGCCGAGGAACTGGGCGTTCCCGAGGGAACGGTCAAGAGCCGGCTGCACACGGCGGTCCGCGCCCTGCGCCGGCGACTGCACGAGGACGAGGTGGTGTGAGATGCCCGCCGGACACGAGGGCACCGGGGAGCACGGCGGCATGGACGCCCTGATGGCCGCCATCACGGGCACCCCCCTCCCGCCGGACGCCCAGGACGACCCCGCCTTCCTCGCGGAACACCGGTCGGCCGAGGCGGACGTCACGGTACTCAGGGAACAACTGGACTGGCTCGCGGAGGCGCTGACGGGGGAGCCTCGGCCGGAGCGGCCGGAGCGGCCGGAGCGGCCGGAGCGGGGGCCGGCGGCCGCCGAGGAGCACGGCCGGGCCGCGTCCGGGACGGCCGCCGCGGGCGCCGGCCGTGCTGAGCCCATCGCCAGGGGCGCCCGCCGTCCTCGGAGTGTCGGACGGCCGGGCGGTGCCGGGCGGCCCGCGCGGGCGGGCGGGGTCCGGCGGGGGGTGCGGGTGGTGCTCGGGGCGGTCGCCGGGGTGATGGCCTTCGGGCTGGTGGCGGGGCTCGGCTGGGTGGTGGTGCGGTCGGGCGGCGGTGCCTCGATGAGCTCGGACAAGAGCGCCGACGCCAAGAGCGAGGCGGATGCCCCGGCCCGGGCCGCGGGCGGGTCGGCGCTCTCCTGCTACCGGCTGCTCGCCGAGGGCACCGTGGCCCGGGTGGACCGGCGGACGCGGGCCCCCAGGATCCGCGTCGTGCTCACCGTGACCCGCTCCTACCGCCCCGCCCACGGCCCGTCGGAGGTCGCCTTCCTCCTCGGCGACGCCGCGAGCCCCGCCCCGCGCCGGGGGCAGCACGTGCTGGCCGGGGTGGGCCGGGGCCGGCAGGAGGCGACCCTGTGGGCCGTCGGCGACACCCGTGTGGCCGCCGAACGCGCCCGGCTCACCGGCACCGCGCCCGAGTCGGCGCCCGCCCCCTGCGACGAGCCGTGAGCGGGGCACCGTGAGGCCGTGGCACCGGGCCGCTGTCGAGGGAGCGCCGCCGCTGCTCGCCGCGGCGGCGGTCGTCGTCCTCGTCGTGCCGGAGCGAGGTCACGCGGACGTGTGTGCCGCTTGCGGCGGCTGGGACGGACCGTGCCGGGGGACGGTGACCCGGTGGACGGCGAAGGGGCGGGTGCCCGTGTCCGGACACCCGCCCCTCGCCTGGGATCACCCCGTTACGGCGTGACCTTCTCGATCTTCACGCTGCCGGTGCCCGCGGCGGTGCCGCGGCCGTTGACCAGCTGGACCTGGCCGAAGAACTCGCGGCCCGCGGGTGCCTCGGCGGCGGCCGTGACCTGCCCGCTCACCGTGGCCGAGTCGCCCGTGCCGAGCTTGACCGCGGCCGAGCCGTCGACCGTGACGTTGCCGAGCGTGCTGGAGAAGAACACGTCCCGGTAGTCGTAGTCGGTCGAGCCGGCGGGGACCGAGTAGCCGACGACCTTGACGGTGTACGTGCCGGCGGCCGGGGACGGGATGGAGACCGCCTCCTCCGAGTCGCCGTCCGCGGACTGCGCGACCTGCGTGCCGTTCGCGTCGTACACGGTCAGGTCCAGGTCGGCGGCCGCGTCGGAGACGTTGCCGATCGCCACGTCCAGGGACTTGGCGCCGGCCGGGACGTTGACCGTGGTGGTCTGCGTCTCGCCCTCCTTGATGGCCGGGCGGTCCGACTTGGCGGAGCCCAGCGGGCCGCCGACCAGCTTGCCGTCCAGCGCCGCGTACTTGTTGGTCACCTTCCAGGAGACGGTGGCCGGCGTGCCGACCTTCGCCTCGGGCACGGTCACGGTCTCCGGGTCGAAGGCCGCGCCGAGCACGGTGACGTCCAGCTTGTACGGGTTGTCGAGCAGCGGGGACGTACGGCGGGCCTCGACCTCGACCTCCCAGACGCCGGGCTGCGGGTCGGCGTAGGAGCGGACGTCCGGCTTGCAGCCGTTGCCGTCGAGGTAGTTGTTGTAGCAGTACGGGGTGCTGGTGTTGTCCACCGGAGTGCCGTACGGGTGGATCGAGATGAACCGGGTCTGGCTCTTGTCCTTCAGCCCGCCGATCGCGACCTCCAGCGACCTGGCGCCCTCGGGCACGGTCACGAAGTACGAGCGGGTGCTGTTGCGCTGCACCGAACCGGACGCGGACCAGGTGTAGTTCACCGGGGCGGCGACCACGACGGTGGTGAGGATCTGCTTGTCGACCCCCTCCGTGCGCGGGTCGTCGACGTCCAGGATCGCGCTCTTGAGGCCCGCGGAACCCGGAGCCGCCTGGACCTTGACCGTCACCGGCTGGTTCAGCGGCAGCCGCACCTCGTCGTCACCGAGGATCCGGAAGGTCCGGCCGGCGTTGTTCTCGAAGCTCAGCTCGTGCCGCAGGGCACGGTCCGGGCCGGAGGTACGGGTGATGGTGACGTCGTACGTCTTGCGCTGGCCGGCCTTCAGGCCGCCCTCGCGGTCGTACAGACCGGTGCCGAAGCCCGGGGTCTTCAGCGCGTAGTCGATCGCGGTGTCGACCGGGGCCTTCACGGTGTAGTCGTGGGCGGTGGCGCCGTCGCGGATCGCGTCCCAGGCGTCCACGATGTCGATGAGACCGGCGCCCTCCTCGTAGGCCTGGACGCCGCTGATGTGGTCGGCGGTCGAGGTCAGCGCCGTGCGCAGCTTCGCGGGCGTCAGGTCGATGCCCTTCTGCTTGGCGGCGCTCAGCAGCAGCGCGCTCGCGCCCGCCGCCTGCGGGGAGGCCATCGAGGTGCCCTGGAGCATCGAGTAGCCGGCCGGCAGCGAGTAGCCCGCCTCGGCGACCGGGGAGCCCGGCAGCCAGGTCTGGGTGGTGTTGATCGCGGCGCCGGGGGCGCTCAGGGTCGGGGTGAAGCCGCCGTCCTCACGCGGGCCGCGCGAGGAGAAGGGCATCATCGCGTACCGGGTCTCCACGGCCGAGCCGTAGTTGGCGGCCCAGGTCTCCTTGGAGATGGTCGCGCCGACGGAGATCACCTTGTCCGCGAGGCCGGGGTCGCCGATGGTGTTGGCGCCGGGGCCGGAGTTGCCCGCGGAGATCACCAGCTGGACGCCGTAGGTGTCGATGAGCCGCGTGTACAGCTCGGCGCGCGCGTTGTTGCCGTCGTTCAGCGCCGGCAGACCGCCGATGGACATGTTGACGATGTCGACGCCGCGATTGGCGACCAGGTCGATCATGCCCTCGGTGAGCGCGACGTTGGTGCAGCCGCCGCTCCAGGTGCAGGCCCGGGAGGAGACGATCTTCGCGCCGGGGGCCGCGCCGTTCATCCGCCCGCCGAACAGGCCGTTGGCGGAGGTGATGCCGGCGACGTGCGTGCCGTGCTCGGACTCGATGACGCCGATGTTGACGAAGTCGGCCGTCTTGCCGACCCAGTCGCCGCCGTACGGGTCGGTCGGCACGTCCTTGCGGATCTGCACGACGAACGGCTGCCGCTCGACCACGTCGGTCTTCGGGTCGTCGGTGCCGAAGTACCCGATCTGGTAGCCGTCCTTGTACGGCTTCATCGGGGTGTCGTCGGTGAAGTCGAAGTTGTTGTTCAGGTCGACGCGGACGGTGCCGGCGGCCGGGTCGTAGAGGATGCCCCAGACGTCGGTGGTGTCGCCGTCCCGGTTGGCGTCGCCCTTGGCGTCGCCGCCGGCCGTCGACGACTCGCGGAACAGGTTGACCTGGTAGCTGCCCTCGGGCGCCTTCCAGGTCGCGCCGCCGTAGGCGAACGACGGGCCGCTGACCGGGTTGGTCATCCGGCGCCAGGTGCCGTCGCCGTCGATGATCGGGTCGGTGGCGGTCACCCAGTCGGTGATCTTCCGCTCGCCCGTGGTGGTCTTCTGCAGCGCCGGGTGGCCGAGGTCCACGCCGGAGTCGAGGATGCCGATGGTGATGCCCCGGCCGTCCGCCTTCGGGTGGTCCTGGACGAAGTCGACGGCACCGGTCTCGAAGGACGGGTTGTACGGGTTCTCGGCCGGGGTGCTCTTGCCCGGCCCGGAGTAAGTGGACGCCGAACCCTGGCCCTTGGCCCCCTGGGCGGTGTCCGCGCTGGGCGTCGGGTCGTCCAGCGCGATCTCCTGGCGCAGGTCGATCGCGTGCACCGAGGACAGCTTCGCGGCGGCCGCGATCGCCGAGTCCGCCTTCGCGGTCGGCACGGTGGCGCGGACGTAGCCGAGCTTGTCGTAGGTGCGGCCCACCGAGCCGCCCTTGACCGCGTCCAGCTCCGAGGCGACCTGCTCGGTCTGCCCGGGGGCGGTGGCGATCATCATCGTGACGTTCTTGTCGCCGTCCGCCTTGGCCTCGGCGAGCCGGTCGGCGTCGTCCGAACCGAGCTTGTCGTGGGCGGACTTGACGGCGGGATCGGCCGTGGCGGGTGGCGCGTCCGCGCCGAGGGCCAGCGGTATGGGCCCGGCCGCGGAGAGGGCGGCCACCACGCCGACGGCCACGGCTATGCGGGCCAGGCGTCTCGGGCCGGATATCGGGTCGCGCTCGGGGGTGTGGGTCATCGGCATCCCTTGCAGGTGAGGAAACCAGTGCCGGACGAGCGCACAGCTTTACCCAAGGCAAAGGAATTTGGGGACCGTTGACCTGAACGTAATCAATGTATGGGGAAAACCCGCGATGGGATTTGGCGGGATGAATCCCGTCGTGTCCCGGATTGGCTCAACTCTCCTTGGTGCGGGCGTAATGCCGGGAGGCCTTGGCGCGGTTTCCGCACGACGCCATCGAGCACCAGCGGCGGGTGCCGTTCCGGGAGGTGTCGAAGAAGTGCAGGACGCACGCCTCGTGGGCGCAGCGGCGGATCCGGTCCGGGGCCCGGTCGAGCAGGTCCAGGTAGTCGCGGGCGGCCAGCCAGGCCGGAGCCCAGGAGGCGTCGGTGAACTCCGGTTCCTCGAAAGCTCCCTCGCCGGTCAGCCGCGCCCTGATGCGCCCGTGCGCCAGCACGGCGTCCACGAGCGGCGCGCCCTCCTCCAGTGACCCGTCCACCGCGGCGCCGAGGGCGTCCCGCGCCTGCCGCAGATGACGCAGTACGTCCGCGTCGGCCGGGTGCTCGCCGGCCAGCCCGTTGTCCGCGAGCCACACCGCGAGGCCCTCGGTGCCGTCGAGCAGGTCCTGGGGCGCGCCCTCCTTGATCCACCGGGTGTTGAGCAGGTCGAGGGCCAGGGGCTCGCCGGTGAGCGGGCGCGGTTCACGGGCGGTGGACATGAGGGGCTCCTTCTCTGCTAACCGCTCAAGCGTACGTGACCGGTTGACGCGTCGCTCTCTAACCCTCTAACGTGGTTTACGAAGGTTAGACAGTCCGAAGGGGAGAGCCATGACCTTGCGCACCGGCCACACCGGCCTGAACGTCACCGACCTCGACCGTTCCCTCGCCTTCTACCGGGACGTCCTGGGCTTCGCGCTGCTCGCCGAGGGCAAGGAGGACGGCCGCAGGTACGCGTTCCTCGGCGAGACCGGGGGAGACGGGCCCGTCCTCACCCTCTGGCAGCAGGCCCGCGACTCCTACGACGGCGGCCGGGCCGGACTGCACCACCTCGCCTTCGCGGTCGGCTCGGTGGACCGGGTCCGGGAGTACGAGGCGGCGCTCAGGGCCGCCGGGGTGGAGTTCGCCCACGAGGGCGTGGTGGCCCACCGGGAGGGCTCGGCCTCGGGCGGGATCTTCTTCCACGACCCGGACGGCACCCGCCTGGAGATCTCGGTCCCGCACGGCGCCGAGGGCGCGCCCGCTCCGCACGCATCCGCTCCGACCTGCGGTTTCTTCTAGGACCCCGCGCCATGAGCGTCTATCACGCCGGTTCACGCGCCGTGCAGGACCTGGTCGGCGTGCGGGACCGCGCCGACCACGTCGGCCGCTCCCTCGGGCCGGACGTCAAACCGGTCGCGGCGGCCTTCCTGGAGTTGCAGCCGCTGCTCGTCGTGGGCGCCGCCGACCCCGCCACGGGCCGGGTGTGGGCCTCGCCGGTCGCCGGCACCCCGGGATTCGTCCGGGCCACCGGGCCCCGGCGGATGTCCGTCACGGGCGGGCCGCACCCGGCCGACCCGCTCGCGGCGGCCCTGACCACGCCGGGCACCTCCGTGGGCACCATCGCCCTCGATCCGCGGACCCGCCGCCGGATGCGCCTCAACGGCCGGCTCCGGCCCGCACCCGGCGGCTTCGCCGTCGAGGCGGAGCAGGTGTTCGCCAACTGCCCCAAGTACATCCAGCGCCGGGAGACCTTCGAGCGGGTGCCGGACCGAGCGCCGGGCGCGCCCCGCCCGCTGACCCGGCTCGGCGCGGAGCAGGCCGCGCTCGTCGCGGCGGCCGACACCTTCTTCCTGGCCACCGTGCACACCGACGGCGCCGACGTCAGCCACCGCGGCGGCAACCCCGGCTTCGTCCGGGTCGTCTCACCGCGCGAACTGGCCTGGCCGGACTACCCCGGCAACGCCATGTTCCGCAGCCTCGGCAACCTGCACACCGACCCGCGTGCCGGACTGCTCTTCCTGGACTGGACGACCGGCACCACCCTCCAGCTCACCGGCTCGGCCCGCACCGGGTTCGGCGCCGGCGGCGAGCGGACCGTCCGCTTCACCGTCACCGGCGCCGTCCACACCCCGGCCGCCCTGCCGCTGCGCTGGTCCGCGCCGGAGTATTCACCCGCCAATCCGGACAACCCGCGCTAACGTCCGGTCATGCGAGAGAAGTTGAGGGTGGCGGCCTACGCCGTGTGCGTCCGTGACGGACAGATCCTGCTGGCCCGCTCACCGGCCCCCGGCGGCACCCAGGAGTGGGTGCTGCCGGGCGGCGGCATGGAGCACGGCGAGGACCCCTACGACACCGTCCGGCGCGAGGTCACCGAGGAGACCGGCTACCGGGTCGAGGTGACCCGGCTGCTCGGTGTGGACTCCTCCCGCCATGTCTTCCGCGGCGGCCGGCCGCCGCGCCGCACCGACCACCAGGGGGTGCGGATCCTCTACGAGGCCGAGATCACCGGCGGCGAACTCCGCTACGAGATCGGCGGCTCCACCGATTTCGCGGCCTGGCAGGACCTGGACGCGGTGCCCGGCCTCAACCGGATCCGCCTCGTCGACGTCGCGCTGCGGCTGTGGCGCGAGCGCCCGGAGACCGGACATCTCGGGCCCGGGGCCCATCCCCTACCCCGGCAGATGAACGAGGAGTGACCGCCTTTTGGCCCTCCGCGTTCCACTCCATGACCGCGCTCCGCACCCCGTGATCCACGTACGGTGATCGGTGTTGCGCGTTGCCGCCCCGTTCACGCACAGGTCATCCCCGGTGCCAACCATCCAGAGCGAGCGGGGCGTTCGCGCCTGCGACGGCCCGCGACCACCGCCGACGCGTTCGCACCCGGGGAGATCGCGCCATGTCGCGCATACGCTCTGTCGCCACCTCCACGCTGGGGGTCCACCGCCGTACCGTGCTCGCCGCCGCCGGAGCGGTCTCGCTCTCCGCGGGCGTCGGCTACGCCCTGCGCCCCACCGACAGCCAGGCCGCCACCACCGCCGAGCAGCCCGTCGCCAACTCCCGCAAGGCGGCACCGGCCCCGCTCGCCCCCTACACCAAGGGCACCACCCTCGCCTCCGTCGCCGCGCCGCTGAGCGGCTCCGGCTACCGGCGGCTCGGCGACGGCCCCGGCTGGAAGCGGGTCGTGCGGGACGAGCTGGCCGCCCCCAAGTCCGGCCGTACCGCCCGCCGTACCACCCTCGCGGCGTTCGTGCAGTTCACCGACCTGCACCTGATGGATGTGCAGCACCCGCTGCGCCTGGAGTTCCTGCGCGCCCACGACCCGCACGCCTGGCGTCCGCACGAGGCGCTCACCGTGCCCGGCGCCGTCTCGCTCGTCGAGCGGGTCAACGCGCTGCGCGGCGCCCCCGTCACCGGCGCCCCGCTGCACTTCGTGATGACCACCGGCGACAACACCGACAACAACGCCCGCTCCGAACTGGAGTGGTTCATGAAGGTGATGAGCGGCGGCCGCATCACCCCGGACTCCGGGGACCCGCGCCACTACGAGGGCGTGCAGAACAGCGGCCTGAAGCTGTACTGGCAGCCCGGCTCCACCGCACGCGACGGCGACAAGGCGCTCGGCTTCCCCTACCTGAAGGGCTTCCTGGCCGCCGCGACCCGCGAGGTCCGCAGCCCCGGCCTCAACCTGCCCTGGTACTCCACCGTCGGCAACCACGACGCCCTCCCGCTCGGCTGCTACGGCTCCCACGGCGACCCGTACCTCACCGAGGCGGCCATCGGCGGCCGGAAGCTGATGAGCGTCTCCGCCGCCGACGCCAGGAAGCTGCAGGACACCATCAAGAAGGCGACCGATCCCAAGGGCGTCGGCTACCGCGACTTCCTCAAGGCCCACGCCCGCTCCATGCGCCAGGTCACCCCGGACGAGAAGCGGGCCCCGTACACCCGGGCCGACTACCTGAAGGCCCACCTGGACCCCGCCCACCAGGGCGTCGGCCCGGCCGGTCACGGCTACTCCTCGGCGAACCTGGACGCGGACACCCAGTACTACGCCTTCCGCGTCTCCGAGGACGTCATCGGCATCAGCCTCGACACCACCGACCCCGGCGGCCACTACGAGGGGTCCGTCGGCACCGCCCAGCTCAAGTGGCTCGACAGGACGCTCAAGGACAACAAGGACTCCTACGCCGTCGTCTTCAGCCACCACACCAGCAAGACCATGACCAACACCCGCCCCGACCCGGGCCGCCCGGGGGAGCGCCGGCACAACGGCGCCGAGGTGGTCTCGGTGCTCTCCGCCCACCGCAATGTGCTCGCCTGGGTGAACGGCCACATCCACCGCAACGACATCACCCCGCACCGGGCCTCCGGCGGCGGCTCCTTCTGGGAGATCTCCACCGCCTCGCACGTCGACTTCCCCCAGCTCGCCCGGGTCGTCGAACTCGTCGACAACAAGGACGGCACGCTCTCCGTCTTCACCACCCTGGTCGAATCCGCCGCCCCGCACCGCACCGACCACACCGACCTCTCGCAGACCGGCCTCGCCGCCCTCTACCGTGAGCTGTCCTACAACGCCCCGGGCGCGAACAAGGCGTTGGCGGGCGACGCGGTGGACCGGAACACGGAACTGGTGCTGAAGAAGGGCTGAGAGTCACTCAACCGGGCCACTGGCAGGCACGATCCCGCGTGCTGCCGGGTATCTCCCCCCGACGGCACCGAACACCACACGTTGGGGGACAGCATGCGCGTCCGCACCGCCCTGGTGGGCACCACCGCCCTGCTCCTGTCGGCGGCCCTGGCGGGCCCGGCCGTCGCGGCCGGCCCCGGCGCCGGCGGCCACGTGGCCACCCGCCGGGCGGTCGAGGCGGCGGTCGCGGCCGGTGTGCCCGGGGTGACCGTCACCGCGAAGGACATCCGGGGCACCTGGTCGGCGACCGCGGGCGTGGGCGACGTCGTCACCGGCGCGCCGCGCTCGGCCGCCGACCGCTACCGCGTCGGCAGCATCACCAAGACCTTCGTCGCCATCGTCCTGCTCCAGCTGGAGGCGGAGGGCCGGCTCACCCTGGACGACACGGTGGACACCTGGCTGCCCGGGCTGCTGCGGGGCCATGGCCACGACGGCCGCCGGATCACCGTCCGGCAGCTGCTGAACCACACCAGCGGCGTCTACAACTACACCTCCGACGCCGACTTCGTCCGCGCCCACTTCCTCAGGGACGGCTTCTTCCGGCACCGCTACGACACGCTCACCCCGCGCGACCTGGTGGAGACCGCCATGCGGCACGAGCCGGACTTCGCGCCGGGCACGTCCTGGAAGTACTCCAACACCAACTACGTCGTCGCCGGCATGGTGATCGAGAAGGTGACGGGCCGGTCGTACGCCACCGAGATCGAAAGGCGCGTCATCCGGCCGCTGCGGCTCACCGCCACCTCGCTGCCCGGCACCCGGGTCACCGTCCCCCGGCCCAGCAGCCGCGCCTACTCCAAGCTCGCACCGACATCGACGGGTCCGACCTACGACGTCACCGAGCTCAACCCCTCCATCGCCTCCGCGGCCGGTGAGATGATCTCCGACTCGGTGGATCTCGACCGCTTCTACTCCGCCCTGCTGAGCGGGAAGCTGCTCCCGTCCCGGCAGCTCAAGGAGATGAAGACCACCGTGCGGGTCGACGGCTCCCGCGACACCGGCTACGGGCTGGGCCTGATGGACACCAGGCTGAGCTGCGGCGTCCATGTCTGGGGCCACGACGGCGGCATCCACGGCTCCGCCACCTCGGCGATGACCACGGCCGACGGCCGGCACTCCCTCGCGCTCAACTTCAACGGCGACTGGGTGGGCGGCACCGGCGCCGTGACCGAGAAGGAGTTCTGCGGAGGTTAGTCCTCCGCGCCCGCCGGCCTTCCGGGAGCCCGGACTACCGGGGCAGCACCACGACGTACGCGGCCGGATCGCGGTCGCCGGACGCCATCAGGGCCGTCCGGACCACCGCCGCCTGCTGGTCCATGGACTCCCTGAGCTTGCGGGGGGTGATGTGGACGACCGTGATCCCCAGCCGCTCCAGGTGCTCCCGCTTGCGCGCGTACTCCGACCACATCGCGTCGTCGTCCTGCCGGGGCGCGCGGGTGTCGAGCTCCACCCCGACCGCCTGCTCGGGCCAGTACGCGTCCAGACCGCCGAGGTGGGGCCCGCCGGGCAGGCGCAGGTCCACGTTCCAGACCGGGTCGGGCAGTCCGTGCTCGCCGACCATCCGGTACAGCCGGTTCTCGGCGACCGCCCGGCCCTCGGCCACCAGCGAGTCCACCGCGCCCACCACGTGCGGGCGGTTCAGCAGCTTCGCCCGGGTCAGTTCGCGCACCACCGCCGCCGGTTCGCAGTGGCCGTCGCGCACCGCCTCGGTCAGCAGCCGGCGTACCGCGCCCGCGTCCGTCAGTCCCGCCACCGCGTCCGCCAGCGCGCGCGGGACCGGCGCCACCGGCAGTCCCGTCACCGCCACCGGCGTGGGCAGGTCCGGGGCGCGCAGCACACGGACGTAGCCCGTGGTGCGCAGCCGGCGCAGCCGCGGGACCAGGACGTCGACGCGGTCCAGGGAGAGCAGCGGCGGGGTGGACGAGAAGCCGTGCAGGGTGAGCCCCGCCAGACCCGTGATCATCGTCTCCGGGTAGACCGGGCGGTGCGGGTCGCCGGCTGTGGGCTGGGTGGGAACGCCCGGAGCCGATTCCCGCGCCGCGTACAGCAGCGCGCCGTGCAGCCGCTCCTCGCTGGTCGGCGGGCCGGGGTGGAGCAGGACCACGTTCGGCAGCAGCAGCTGCCAGGTGCCGCCGGGACGGCACTGCTCGTTCAGCTCGGCGGTGGAGACCCCGTGGGACCGGAGCTGAGCGGGCGTCATGAGGCGCCGGCGGACGTCGGGGAGGTGGCGCAGGGTGCGGGGGGAGAGCGGGGTGTCGTGCGTCATGGCGTCGACGTTCCCGCGCTTCGTCCCTCCTGTAACCGCTGTTACAGGCTCGTCGAAGAATGCGGACAACACGGCATTAAAGGACGGGTGTTCGGATGCCGAGTAGAGGCCGGAAACCCCTGGTCCGATCGGTTACGGACCAGGGGTTACGGCTGCTATTGACTGAATTCCGTAACGGTCACCGAGAGCGGAATCCCTGGCCAAGGCTCATCGGCCGGCCGCCGCCTCGTCGCACTCCTGTGCGCGCAGCGCCCGCGCCAGGTCGTCCCGTGCCTCCAGCACCAGCCGGCGCAGCGCCGGGGCCGCGTCCGCGTGCGCCTCGAGCCAGGCGTCGGTCGCCGCCAGCGTCTCCGGCCGGTCCTGGTGGGAGGGGTACAGACCGCGCACGACGTCCATGCCGATCTGGATCGACCGCTCCCGCCACACCCGCTCGATCACCGCGAAGTACTTCTCCGCGTACGGCGCGGTCAGCTCCCGCTGCGAGGGCAGGCCGAAGCCCGCGATGGTCGCCTCCACGAGCGCGTTGGACAGCTTGTCGGACTCCACCACCTGCGCCCAGGCCTGCGCCTTCACCGCCGCCGACGGGCGGGCCGCCAGGCAGCGGACCTGGTGCCGCTTGCCGGACGCCGTGTCGTCGCGGGCCAGTTCGGCCGCCAGCACCGCCTCGTCCGCCATGCCGTACGCCGCCAGCGGCTCCAGGAACGCCCAGCGCAGCTCCTGGTCCACCGCCAGTCCTTCGACCGTCTCCGTGCCGTCCAGCAAGCCCTTCAGCAGGGCGAGGTCCGCCTCCGCCGACGCCACCGCGGCGAAGAAGCGCGCCCAGGCGAGCTGCTGCTCGCTGCCCGGCCCGGCCGCCCGCAGCTCGCGCAGCGCGCCCTCGGCCACCAGCCGCTCGCCGGTCGCCCGCCACGCCGGCGCCGCGTAGTGCACCAGCGCCGAGTTGGCCCAGGCGTGCAGCATCTGCAGCACCCCGATGTCGGACTCGCGGCCCGCGAACCGGAGCACCAGGCCGATGAAGTCCCGGGCGGGAAGCAGGCCGTCACGGGTCGAGTTCCACAGCGCCGACCAGCACAGGGCGCGGGCCAGCGGGTCGGTGAGCGCGCCCAGGTGCTCGCGCAGGGTGGCCAGCGAGGTCTCGTCGAAGCGGACCTTGCAGTACGTCAGGTCGTCGTCGTTGACCAGCACCAGCTCCGGCGCCTCGGCACCGGCCAGCTCCGCCACGACCGTACGCGGCCCCTCGACGTCCGTTTCCACGCGCGCGTACCGCTCCAGCGCGCCGTCGGGTGTCCGCCGGTACAGGCCCACCGCGACCCGGTGCGGACGCAGCTCCGGGTGCGTCTCGGGCGCCTCCTGGACCACGGCCAGCTCGGCGATCCGGCCGCCCTCGGTGTCCAGCAGCGCCTGCGGGGTCAGCGAGTTGACGCCGGCCGTCTGCAGCCAGGACCGGGCCCACACCGTCATGTCCCGGCCACTGGTCTCCGCCAGCACCGACAGCAGGTCGCCGAGACGGGTGTTGCCGTAGGCGTTGCGCTTGAAGTAGCGGCGGGCGCCCTCGAGGAAGGCGTCCTGGCCGACGTACGCCACCAGCTGCTTGAGCACGGAGGCGCCCTTGGCGTAGGTGATGCCGTCGAAGTTGAGCTTGGCGTCCTGCAGGTCGCGGATGTCCGCCGTGATCGGGTGCGTGGAGGGCAGCTGGTCCGCGCGGTAGGCCCAGGCCTTGCGGCGGTTGGCGAAGGTGATCCAGGCGTCGGTGAAGCGGGTCGCGCCGACGTTGGCGAACGTGCCCATGAAGTCCGCGAAGGACTCCTTCAGCCACAGGTCGTCCCACCACTCCATGGTGACCAGGTCGCCGAACCACATGTGGGCCATCTCGTGCAGGATCACGTTGGCCCGCGCCTCGTACGACGCCTGCGTCACCTTGCCGCGGAAGATGTACTCCTCGCGGAAGGTCACCAGACCCGGGTTCTCCATCGCCCCGAGGTTGTACTCGGGGACGAACGCCTGGTCGTACTTCCCGAACGGGTACGGGTAGTCGAAGTGGTCGTGGAAGAAGTCCAGGCCCTGCTTGGTGACCAGGAAGACGTCCTCGGCGTCGAAGTGCGGGGCGAGCCCCTTGCGGCACATCGCGCCCAGCGGGATCTCCAGCCTCGTGCCGTCCTCGAAGACCCGCTCGTAGCGGTCCGTCACGTAGTGGTACGGCCCCGCCACCACACAGGTGATGTAGGTCGAGATCGGCTTGGTCTCCGCGAACCGCCAGACGCCGTCCACGAGTTCACCGGCGCCGTTGCTCCACACCGTCCAGCCCTCGGGCGCCCGCACCTCGAAGCGGTACGGCGCCTTCAGGTCCGGCTGCTCGAAGTTGGCGTAGACCCGGCGGGCGTCGGCCGGCTCGTACTGGGTGTAGAGGTAGACCTCGCCGTCCTCGGGGTCGACGAAGCGGTGCATGCCCTCACCGGTGCGGGAGTAGGCGCACTGGGCGTCGACCGTCAGCTCGTTCTCGGCGGCCAGGTCCTCCAGCAGGATCCGGGAGCCGTCGAAGACCGCGCCGGGGTCCAGGTCCTTCCCGTTGAGCGTGACCGAGGTCACGTCCGGCGCGATCAGGTCGGCGAAGCTCGACGCGCCCGGCTCGTTGCAGCGGAACCTGATCACCGTCACCGAACGGAAGGTGCGCGGTTCGGTGCCCCCGCCTCCGGGGGCGGACCGCAGGTCCAGCGCCACCTCGTAGCCGTCCACAGACAGCAGGGCGGCCCGCTCCCGGGCCTCGTCACGGGTCAGATTCTCACCGGGCACGTCGTGGCACTCCTTCGTGGTCGCACGGACACCTCACAACAGGACCGATCCTGCCATGCGCACCTGACACGGCACATCAGGGAAAGCCCTCGACATGGCCGGGGCGGGAATGGCCGCAGCGGCGGTTCTGTTGCCGCTTCAAAAGACCTTCGCTGAGGAGAAGCATGTCCGAGACCGCGAACCCCTCCGGCAAGACCCCCGTGGACTTCTGGTTCGACCCGCTGTGCCCCTGGGCCTGGATGACCTCCCGCTGGGTGCTGGAGGTCGAGAAGGTCCGGGACATCGAGGTCAGCTGGCACATCATGAGCCTCGCCGTCCTCAACGAGAACCGGCTGGACGAGCTGCCCGAGGACTACCGCGACATGCTCGCCACCAAGGCCTGGCAGCCGGTGCGCGTGGTCACCGCCGCCTGGCAGAAGCACGGGGCGGACATCCTCGGCCCGCTCTACACCGCGCTCGGCACCCGCATCCACAACAACGGCGAGGGCCCCACCCTGGAGGCCGTCGCGGGCGCGCTCGCGGACGTCGGCCTGCCCGCCGAGCTGATCGAGTACGCCGAGCAGCAGGACTTCGAGTTCGACGCCGAGCTGCGCGCCTCCCACAAGGAGGGCATCGAGAAGGTCGGCCAGGACGTCGGCACCCCGGTCATCGCGGTGCCGGGCCCCGACGGCGAGCAGATCGCCTTCTTCGGCCCCGTCGTCACCCCCGCCCCCAAGGGCGAGGAGGCGGCCCGCCTGTGGGACGGCGCCCTCGCGGTCGCCTCCGTCCCCGGCTTCTACGAGATCAAGCGGACCCGCACCAAGGGCCCGGACTTCAGCAACCTGTAGAGCCCGCGCACAGCCGGAGGGCCCCCGCGAGTCCTGTCCTCGCGGGGGCCCTCCCGCATCCGCCCGCCGTCGTGAAGGGTGAGAAGACGATCACGGGGCGGGACGTTCTCAGGGGGCGGGCGACAGCACGTCCGCGCGGGACCCGGCGGCCTTTGGTAGGCAGGTCGGGCAGCGCCTGCACGGGCATGGGCGGGTTCCCCTCCGAACCTTATTGCAAGTCTCTTGCAACTACACGCTAGCAACAGCAAGGCGTGGGCGACGCAAAGGCCCCCGTGTGTCGTACACGGGGGCCTTCGGAGTGGGAGCGGGGCGGCGCCCGGTCAGCTCCTGGCGCGGGCCCGCTGCCGGGCGTAGCCCACGGCCGCGAGGAACAGCGTCATGCCGCCGGTCGGCAGCAGTTGCAGGCGGGTGTCCGGCTCCCGGGCCATGAGGACGAAGATCGCCGCCATGCCGGCCAGGGCGACCCAGGTCAGGTACGGGAACGCCCACATCCGCACGACCAGCTTCTCGGGCGCCTCGCGCTCGATGCGGCGGCGCAGCAGCAGCTGGGAGACCGCGATGAAGATCCAGACGACCAGGATCACCGCGCCGATCATGTTCAGCAGCCAGGCGAAGACGTCGTCCGGCCGCCAGTAGCTGAGCAGCACGCACCCGAAGCCGACGACCGACGAGACGAGGACGGCGATGCGCGGCACCCCGCCGGAGACCTTCGCCAGCGCCTTCGGACCCTGGCCGCGCTCGACCAGCGAGTAGGCGATGCGCGAGGAGCCGTAGATGTTGGCGTTCATCGCCGACAGCAGGGCCACCAGGATGACCACGTTCATCACCTGGTCGGCGCCGGGGAGGCCGATCTGCCGCAGGGCCGCGACGTACGGGCCGTCCGTCACGACCGCCTCCGCGTTCCACGGGACCAGGGTCACGATGACCGCCATCGAGCCGATGTAGAACAGGGCGATCCGCCACATCGCGGTGCGCACCGCGCTCGCCACGCCCTTGACCGGGTCCTGCGACTCGGCCGCCGCGATGGTGACCGTCTCCAGGCCGCCGTAGGCGAAGACCGAGGCCAGCAGGCCGATCACCAGGCCCTCGCTGCCGTTCGGCAGGAAGTCGCCGAGGTGGGAGGTGCCGGGGGAGTGGGTGCCGGGCAGGACGCCGGCGACCGCCAGGCCGCCGAGGACCAGGAACAGGCCGATCGCGCCGACCTTCAGCGCCGCGAACCAGAACTCGAACTCGCCGAAGTTCTTCACGGCCGCGAGGTTCGCACCGCAGAACACGAGCATGAACAGGGCCACCCAGGCCCACTGCGGAGTGCCCGGCAGCCAGCCCTGCACGATCTTCGCGGCGCCGATGCCCTCCAGGCCCACCGCGGTGCACAGCAGCACCCAGAACGACCAGCCGGCGGCGAACCCGGCCCAGGGGCCGATGGCCCGCTCGGCGTGGGCGGAGAACGATCCCGACGACGGGTAGGCGGCCGACATCTCGCCGAGCATCCGCATCACCAGCATCACCAGCACGCCGGAGATCGCGTACGCGACGACGATGGAGGGCCCGGCGGCCGCGATACCGGCGCCGGAGCCGACGAACAGGCCGGCGCCGATCACTCCGCCGAGGGCGATCATCGACAGGTGGCGCTGCTTGAGACCGTGGGAGAGGGAGTCGCCGGACCGCTGCCGCGGTGGCGTCTGGAGGGTGCTGTGGGGCATGGGCGCGGCTCGTCCAGTCATCGGCGGGCAAAAACCCGGCCAGTCTGGGCGGCCCCTTCGCTCCCGCGAAGGGGCCGCCCAGCATGCGGACACGCGCCGTACGAAGGGTGAGACTCCGGTTACGCGGCGACCGGGGTGTAGTGCGAGGCGTCGCCCTCGATCGAGTAGCTCTCCTTGCCCTCGACACCGACCGGGACGTCACCGGCGGCGGTCACCCGGTGCAGCCGGCGTGGCCGCCCGTCGTAGTTGTCGATGGCGTAGTGCTGCGTGATGCGGTTGTCGAAGAGCACGAGCTGGTTCGGCGACCAGCGGTGGCGCAGCACGTTCTCCGGGCGGGTGACGTACGCCTGGAGCAGATCGAGGATCTTGCGGGACTCGCCCACCGACAGCCCCACGATCCGCTGCGCGAACCCGCCGATGAACAGGCCCCGCTCACCGGTCAGCGGGTGGACGCGGACCACCGGATGGGCGGTGCGGTACTTGATGGAGGTGAACTGGGCGCGCTGAGCGGCCTTGTCCTCGTCGACCGCCTCGTCCGGCACGGCGTAGTCGTAGTCGTTGGTGTGCTCGGCCCACAGGGTGTCGGCGAGCCGGCGCAGCGGCTCGGGCAGGTCGCGGTAGGCGGCCGCCGCGTTGGCGATCAAGGTCTCGCCGCCGTACGGCGGGACGGTGATCGAGCGCAGGGTGCTGGCCTGCGGCGGGTTGAGGACGAAGGTGACGTCGGTGTGCCAGTGGTTGGCGCGGCCCCGCTCGCTGTCCACGGGCAGCACGTTCGGGGAGCCCTCGACGGCGCCGACCGTCGGATGGGCGGTGGTGAGGTCGCCGAGGTGGCGGACGAACGCCTGCTGGCCGGCGTCGTCCAGGCGCACGTCGTCGAAGACGAGCGCCTTGTGGGCGTTCAGCGCCTCGCGGATGCCGGCGAGCTCCTCGGCGGCGAGCGGCCGGGAGATGTCGACGCCGGAGACGCGGGCGCCGATGCGAGCGGTGACCTTGGTGATCTCGAGGGACATGTTCGGTGGTCCTTTCAGACGAGGGCGGGCGTGACGTACTGGTTGGCGGGGCGGGGCAGGCCGTAGCGCTCCCGCAGGGTCCGGCGCGGGCCGTAGCCGGTGCGCAGCAGGCCGCGCTCGCGCAGGATCGGCACGACGTGCTCGACGAAGGCCTCCAGACCGGAGGGCAGTACGGCGGGCATGATGTTGAAGCCGTCGGCGGCGCCCTGGGTGAACCAGGTCCCGATCTGGCCGGCGACCTGCTCGGGTGTCCCGGCGAAGGTGAGGTGCCCGCGCCCGCCGCCGAGCCGGCCGATCAGCTGCCGTACGGTCAGCCGCTCGCGCCGGGCCAGCTCCACCACGAGGGTGTAGCGGCTCTTGGCGCCCTCGATGGCGGACTCCGGCGGCAGGTCCTCGGGCAGCTGCCGGTCGAGTTCGAGGGTGCCGGGCTCCAGGTGCAGCAGGCTCTCCAGCCGGGCCCGGCCGTGCTCCGGAACGATGTGGTCCTCCAGCAGCCGCTCGCCGGCCCGCGCCTCGGCCTCGGTCGAGCCGAGCACCGGGACGATGCCGGGCAGCACCTTGATGTGCTCGGGGTCCCGGCCCGCCCCGGCCGTGCGGGACTTGAGGTCGGCATAGAAGGCCTGGGCGTCCGCGAGGGTCTGCTGGGCGGTGAACACGGCCTCCGCGTACCGGGCGGCGAAGGCCTTGCCGTCCTCGGAGGAGCCGGCCTGCACCAGCAGCGGGTAGCCCTGCGGGGAACGCGGCACGTTGAGGGCGCCCTCGACGCCGAAGTACCTCCCCTGGTGCCGGGGCGGGTGGATCTTGCTGTCGTCGCCCCAGACGCCGGCCGCCTTGTCGGCGACGATCGCGTCGTCCTCCCAGCTGTCCCAGAGCTTGAGGGACACGTCGAGGAACTCGGCCGCGCGGGCGTACCGCTCGGCGTGCGCGGGTTCGGCGTCCAGACCGAAGTTGCGGGCGGCCTCCCGGCCCGCGGTGGTGACGATGTTCCAGCCGGCCCGGCCGCCGCTGACGATGTCCAGCGAGGCGAATCTGCGGGCCAGGTTGTAGGGGGAGTTGTAGGAGGTGGAGGCGGTGGCGATCAGCCCGATGTGCTCGGTGGCCGTCGCCAGCGCGGTGAGCAGGGTGAGCGGTTCCAGGGCGCCCGCCGGGCGCTGGGCCAGGTTGCTCCACAGCTGCGGGCCGTCGGCGAGGAAGAGCGAGTCGAAGGTGCCGCGCTCGGCGATCCGGGCCAGCCGCACGTAGTGGGCGAGGTCGACGTGCGCGTACGGGTCGCTCTCCGGCAGCCGCCACGACGCCTCGTGGTGGCCGGTGTTCATCAGGAACGCGTTGAGGTGAAGCTGTCTCGCGGTCACTCGTGGTCCTCCGTGACACCGAGCGCGGCCAGCAGCCGCTCGCGGTACTCGCCCAGCACCGGCTCCCGGTAGGAGCGCGGGTGGGGCCGGTCGATGGTCAGGTCGAGGCCGATCCGGCCCCGGTCCAGGACGAGGACCCGGTCGGCGAGCACGATCGCCTCGTCCACGTCGTGGGTGACGAGCAGCACCGAGGGCCGGTGCCGCTTCCACAGCTCGCGCAGCAGGTTGTGCATACGGATCCGGGTCAGCGCGTCCAGCGCCCCGAACGGCTCGTCGGCCAGCAGCAGTTCGGGCTCACGGACCAGGGAGCGGGCGAGCGCGGCGCGCTGTGCCTCACCGCCGGACAGCTCGCCCGGCCAGGCCCGCTCGCGGCCGCCGAGACCCACCTCCTCCAGGGCGGCCCGGCCGCGCTCTTCCGCGTCCTTGCCCTCGGTGCCGAGCAGGACGTTGTCCAGCACCCGGGCCCAGGGCAGCAGCCGGGAGTCCTGGAAGACCACCGACACCCGCTCCGGGGCGCTGAGCCGCCCGCTGCCGGCGACCCCGTGATCCAGTCCGGCGACGGCCCGCAGCAGGGTCGACTTGCCCGAGCCGCTGTGCCCGAGCAGAGCGGTGAACTGGCCGGCGGGCAGGTCGAGATCGATCTCGTCGAGGACGGTACGGCCGCCGAAGGACCGGGTCAGGCCGCGCAGTCGTACCGCGGGCCGGGTCAGCTGCTCAGTGTGCGGCGCCACGACAGCACCCTCCGTTCGATGAGACGGACCACGCTGTCGGAGATCAGGCCGAAGACGCCGTAGATCAGCAGGCCGACCAGGATGACGTCGCTCTGGCCGTAGTTCTGCGCCTGGAACATCAGGTAGCCGAGGCCACTGGTGGCGTTGATCTGCTCCAGGACCACCAGGCCCAGCCAGGAGCCGGTGACACCGAGCCGGAGACCCACGAAGAATCCGGGCAGCGCCCCGGGGATCACCACCCGCCGGACGAAGGCCAGCCTGGACAGGCCCTGCACCTCCGCGAGTTCGACGAACCGGGTGTCGATGCCGGACAGCGCGGCGTGCGTGTTCAGGTAGATGGGGATGTAGACGACGATCGCGATGATGGCGATCTTGAAGGTCTCGCCGATGCCCAGCCAGAGGATGAACAGCGGAATCAGGCCCAGGGTCGGGATCGCCCGGTTGAGCTGCACCGTCCCGTCGATCAGCGCCTCCCCGGCCCGGCTGAGCCCGGAGGCCAGCGCGAGCAGCACCCCGGCGGTCAGGCCGATCGCGAAGCCGTAGGCGGCCCGCCTGAGCGAGGTGAGCACGTCCGTGGGCAGCGTGCCGTCGGTCCACAGGTGGCCGGCGGTCCTCAGCACCGTCCATGGCGCCGGTATCGCGCCCGGGTCGAGCGCGCCCGCGGCCGAGGCGACGGCCCACAGGACGAGGACGGCGAGCGGGCCGGCGAGCCGGGCGGCGGGCAGCCGGCGTCCGGGGGAGAGTCGCCGGCGCCGGCGTACCTGGGGCGGTTCCGGGGCGGCCGGTGCCGCCACGGCGGTCGTGGTCGTGGTCACGGCGCTCACCTCCGGTACTCCGCCGCCACGGCCCGGGCGGCGATGGCCTCGAAGCGGTGGTCGAAGAGCGAGGAGACGTCGAACCTCTTCACGAACCCGCCCTCGGCGAGCAGATCGGCCGTCTCCTGCTCCCACCTGATCGCCTCGTCCCAGCTGGGCGGGAACAGCGGCTTGTTGGCGAGCGCGGTGATGGACTTGGCCTGGTCGAGGGTCAGGTTCTGCGTCTTGACGTAGAACTCCTCGTTCCACACGTCCGGGTGCTCGTAAGTCCACACCTGGCCCTTGGCCCAGTGCGGGATGTACGCGGCGACCGCGGCGGCCTTCGCCGGGTCGGCGAGCACGGACCGCGGTGCCCACAGCAGGTTGAGCAGGTCGACGACGTCGGTCTTGATGACGCGGGCGCCCTTGCTCCCGTACTGCTTGAGATAGGCGGGCGCCTGGCTGTTGCCGAGCGGGGCCACGTCGACCTGGCCGGACTGCAGGGCGGTCAGGAACTGGTTGCTGGTCAGCGGGACCAGCGTCACCTGGTCGTACTTCAGGCCCGCCTTCTTCAGCGCCCGCAGCAGCACGACGCCCTGCGCCTGGCCCTGCGAGAAGGCGAGCTTCCTGCCGCGGAAGTCCTCGGCCGCGCGGATGTCGCTGCCGGGCTTGGTGGCGAAGAGGTAGTTGGGCTTGCGGGTCACGTTGATCGCCACGATCCTCGCGTCGAAGCCCTGGTAGTGCGCCTGGATCGGCGGGATGCCCGCGTTGTTGGCGAGGTCGAGGGACTTGGCGCGGAAGGCGTTGATGACGTCCGGGCCGGCCCCGATGTTGAGCCAGTCGGACACCTCGAACGGCAGCGCGGGCAGCTTGGCCAGCTTGAACTGGAGCTGCTGGACGTTCTGGTAGGAGGAGATCTTCAGGCTGGTGCCGGCCGGGACCTTGGCCGCGAGGGGGCGGGTGAGGGCGCCCTCGGTGTCGGCGGCGGCGCTGCCGCCCGCGCAGCCGCTGAGACCCGCGACGGCGGCGGACGCGCCGAGCAGGGAGGTCAGGAACAGGCGGCGGTCGAGACCGGTGACAGGCGGAGCAGACATGGGAGGACTCCCTGGGTACGCAAAGCGGACAGGCAAGCCGGAAGGCAGCCGGAATTCCCGGCGAAAAGCCGGAAGAAAAGCTCATGGGAGAGCTGTTGGAAAGAGAACTCACGCAGACGGAAACACGCGCTTCATGCGCGGCAACATGTCAGCAACAGAGGGTGCGACAACTCGTGAGCGGGTTCATGACCAGCATGTTCTCCGCCATTGCCGCCCCCTGTCAACATTCCGAGTTTCTGAATTAAATAGCCTCAGGTGACGTGCCCAGCGGATCCCGGAACAGCACGTCCAGCATCACCGAGCCGCCCGCCACCGCGAGTACCGAATCGGGGAAACTCGTCGGCAGCACGGATGCCGCGCGTCGCATCCCGGCCGCTTCCCGCAGCGCGGTCAGGCAGTCGTCGAAGCGCATCGCGCCCACCTCGGTCACCACGACCGTCTCCGGGTTGAGCACGTCCAGCAGCAGCCCGGCCGCCCGGCCCGTCGCCCGCGCCCGCTCCACCAGCAGCCGCCGGGCCACCGCGTCACCGGCCGCCGCCGCGGCCACCACGTGCATCGGGTTGCCCGAATCGGTCACACCGGCCGCCCGGGCCCGCCGGCACAGCGTCCGCTCGCTCAACTCGGCCTGCAGGCACCCCGTACGGCCGCAGACGCACCGTTCGGTGCCGCCCGGCACCGGAAGGTGGGCGATCGCACCGGCCTGTGAGCGGGGCCCGTGGTGCACCTCGTCGTTGGTGGCGAACGCCGCGTCGACCATGTTGCCGACGAACAGGTGCAGCACGCTCCGGCTGCCCCGGGCCCGCCCGAACAGCCGCTCACCGCTCACCAACGCCCGTGCGTGCCCGTCGACATGGACCGGCAGGCCGGTGCGTTCCTCGAGCAGCTCCCGTACCGGCACCTCGCGCCAGCCCAGCAGTTCGTGCTCGACGACGGTGCCCGACTCCCGGTCCACCCAGCCGCCGGCGGCGACACCGATCCCCAGCGGGCGGCGGTCCGGCGCCCGCGCGAGCAGCGCCGCCAGCCCGTCGGCGGCGCGGGCCAGCACCCGGTGCGGGTCCGGCCGTTCGTGCTTCAGCTCGCGCCGGGCGACCACCCGGCCGCGCAGATCGAGCAGCGCGACCGTGGTGTACGGCACGGCCACGTGCACCCCGCCGACCACGAACCGCCCGGTGTCGAGGTCGACGGGGACATGCGGCCGGCCGACGCCGTTCGAGCGGCGCGGCGCCGCCTCCTCACGGAGCAGCCCGAGTCCGGCCAGCCGGGCGCAGTGCTCGGTCACGGCCGCGGGGGAGAGCCCGGTCAGCCGGGCGACGGTGCTGCGCGCCACCGGCCCGTGCTCCAGCACGGACCGCAGCACGACACTGGCACTCGTGCGCCGCCGGTCGCTGTCGGCGGCGCGGGGAACGGGGGAGACAAGGGTGGATGCCGCGGTACGGGGCATGGGGGACCGTCCTCGGGAACGGGGCCGACACGTCTCGGAGGGCGAGGGCGCGCCGGGACGCGCCCCTACCCCGGACGGCGACAGGTGGCCGTGCCCTGCCGTCGCAGGTCGACATAGCGACGCGACGTGAAGTACCGGGCCTGGGCAACCATGCCGGAAGCGTAGGGCAGGAAGGGAAATCCGACCAGTCCACTAGGGTTCAATGGCGGGGTTCCACAGTCCCGTCGGCGGCCCTCCGAGTGAGCTGCGCGTCCCTGCCTCAGTGACCGTTGTCACGCCGTACCGGGTGTAACCGCCACCCTTTGTCGGGAGCCCACCAAGCCCTCGTTCCCCCCTTTGTCGAGCGCTGACGGTGATCACCGCGCGGCCGCCGGGATAGCGTCACGGTGTCCCATCTGCCCTCGCCCCACGCGGAGTCCCCATGAGCACCGCCACCGCAACCGTCCGCCCCGGTGAAGTCCTCGCCGACCTGCTGCCCGCTTCGCGGACCCGCGACATCGCGCTGGTGCTCGGCGGTGCCGTGCTCACCGGTCTCGCGGCCCAGCTCGCGGTGCCCGTGCCCGGCTCCCCGGTGCCGGTGACCGGCCAGACCTTCGCCGCGCTGCTCGTCGGTACCGCCCTCGGCGCCCGCCGCGGCTTCCTCTCCCTCGCCCTGTACGCGCTCGCGGGCGTGGCCGGCCTGCCGTGGTTCGCGGAAGGCGGCTCCGGCGCGGGCGCCGTCTCCTTCGGCTACGTCCTCGGCATGCTGCTCGCCTCCGCCGCCGTCGGCGCCCTGGCCCGCCGCGGCGCCGACCGCTCCCCGCTGCGCATGGCGGGCACGATGGTCATCGGCGAGGCGATCATCTACGCGGTCGGCGTGCCGTACCTGGCCCTGGCCGCCCACCTGTCCTTCTCCCAGGCCGTCGCCGCCGGCCTCACCCCGTTCCTGATCGGGGACGCCCTGAAGGCGGCGCTGGCCATGGGCGCGCTGCCCGCCGCCTGGAAGCTCACCGGCAGGCGCTGACGCCCCGCCCCTTTGGGGGCCACGCCCCGGCCGGGCGTACGAACGACGAAGGGGAGGGAGTCCCGACGGGACTCCCTCCCCTTCGTCATGGCGGTGTGCCGGGTGCGGTCAGCCGACGGACACCTTCTCCGCGGTGTCCTCCACGGCCGGAGCCGGCCGGCGGCCCGCGATCTTCTGCTTGACCAGGGAGGCCGCGATCACGACGGCGGCCACCAGCAGGGAGAGCTCCACGGTCGTCCGCCCGCTGCTCTCACCCTGGGTGTCGGTCAGCATGTAGCCGAAGATGCCGATGATCAGCACGGCCGTCGCCCAGGTCAGGTACGGGTACAGCCACATCTTCACGACGAGCTTCTCCGGCGCCTCCCGCTGGATGATCCGGCGCATCCGCAGCTGCGAGAAGCAGATCGCCAGCCACACGAACAGGGCGACCGCGCCGCTGGAGTTGAGCAGGAAGAGGAAGACCGTGTCCGGGAACTTGTAGTTGAAGAACACGGCGGCGAAGCCGAAGAGCACCGACGCGAGGATCGCGGCCCGCGGCACACCGCGGGACGTGGTCCGCGCGAACGCCTTGGGCGCGTCACCGCGCTGGCCGAGCGAGAACGCCATCCGGGAGGCCGTGTACAGACCGGAGTTCAGGCAGGACAGCACCGAGGTCAGCACGATGAAGTTCATGACCTGGCCGGCGTGCGGGATGCCCAGGGAGCCCAGGGCGGCGACGTACGAGCCGTCCTTCTGGATGGACGGGTCGTTCCACGGCAGCAGGGTGACCACGATCAGGATCGAGCCCAGGTAGAAGACGCCGATACGCCAGATGATGCTGTTGGTGGACTTGGTGACGGCGCGCTGCGGGTCCTCCGACTCGCCGGCCGCCAGGGTCGCGATCTCGCTGCCCATGAAGGAGAAGACGACCAGCAGCACACCCGTGAGGATCGCGCCGGGGCCGTGTGGCAGGAAGCCACCGTGCGAGGTGAGGTTGGCGAAGCTCGCCTTGTCGGTGTGCGCGCCCGGCAGCACGCCGAACACGGCCAGCAGGCCGACCACGATGAACGCGCCGATCGCCACGACCTTGATGCCGGCGAACCAGAACTCGAACTCGCCGTAGGAGCCGACCGAGACCAGGTTGGTCGCGGTCAGGACGGTCATCACGATGAGCGCCCAGCCCCATTGCGGCACGGCCGGTATCCAGCCCTCGAGGATCTTCGCGCCGGCGGTGGCCTCCACGGCCAGCACGACGACCCAGAAGAACCAGTAGAGCCAGCCGATGGAGAAACCGGCCCAGGGTCCCAGCGCACGGTCGGCGTGCGCGGAGAACGAACCGGAGGTGGGGTTGGCGGCCGACATCTCGCCGAGCATGCGCATCACCAGCACCACGAGCGTGCCGACGAGCGCGTACGACAGAAGAATGCCCGGTCCCGCGGTAGCGATACCGGTACTGGAGCCGACGAAGAGGCCGGCTCCGATGACGCCACCGATCGCGATCATCGTGAGGTGACGGTTTTTCAGTCCTGCTTGAAGGCCCGAACCAGGGGTCATGGACGGATTTCCTTTACGCCAGGTGGAGCTGCCCGCACGAGCGGTGTACGAGCCGGTCCAGTGAATCCGAGGTGAACGGATTCAGGAACCTCTGAATCCGGATTGTTACTTGAGGTTCCCTTGAGGATCTATGGCCCGATTCACATTCCGCCGATGTCACACCCGCGGCTGCTGCCCCGAAACCGGCGTGTCACACTCGTCCCATGCGCGTGTATCTCGGCTCCGACCATGCGGGCTACGAACTCAAGAACCACCTCGTCGACTGGCTCAAGGCGGCGGGGCACGAGCCCGTCGACTGCGGGCCCCACATCTACGACGCCCAGGACGACTACCCGCCCTTCTGCCTGCGCGCGGCCGAGCGGACCGCCGCCGACCCCGACGCGCTCGGCATCGTGATCGGCGGCTCCGGCAACGGGGAGCAGATCGCCGCGAACAAGGTGAAGGGCGTGCGCGCGGCGCTGGCCTGGAGCGAGGAGACCGCCGGGCTCGGCCGCCAGCACAACGACGCCAACGTCGTCGCGGTGGGCGCGCGCATGCACAGCACGGAGGAGGCGACGAAGTTCGTCGAGGTGTTCCTCAACACCCCGTTCTCCGGTGACGAGCGTCACATCCGGCGCATCGACATGCTCGCCGGCTACGAGACGACCGGCGACCTGCCCCCGATCCCGGCCCACCACCCGCAGCAGTAGCGCCCCCGAGGGCCCGGACCGGTACCGGGCCCTCGCAGCCTCTCCACCGGCCGGGACGGGCCGGCGGGCAGCGGCAGGAAAGGACACCTCAGCCGTGCCAGAAGGGCACACCATCCACCGGCTGGCCCAGGACTACGCCGAGCGCTTCCAGGGCACCGCCCCCCGGGTGACCAGCCCCCAGGGCAAGTTCTCCGACGCGGCGGACCTGCTGGACGGCGCCCTTCTGACCGGCACCGAGGCCCACGGCAAGCACCTGTTCCTCCGGTTCCGGGACACCGACTGGGTCCACATCCACCTCGGCCTCTTCGGCAAGGTCGCCTTCGGCCCGGCCCCCGCGCCCCCGGCCACCGACACCGTCCGGCTCCGGCTCGCCCACGACTCCGCGTACGTCGACCTGCGCGGCCCCACCACCTGCGCGCTGATCACCGACGCCGAGAAGCGGGCGGTGCACGACCGGCTCGGCCCCGACCCGCTCCGCGTGGACGCCGACCCGGGCGCCGCGTACCGCAGGATCTCCCGCAGCCGTACGACCGTCGCCGCGCTGCTGATGGACCAGAAGGTCATCGCCGGGGTCGGCAACGTGTACCGGGCCGAGGTCCTCTTCCGGCACGGCATCGACCCCTACCGCCCGGGCCGGGACCTCACCCCGGCCGAGTGGGAGGCGATCTGGGCCGACCTGGTCGCGCTCATGCGCGAGGGCGTGCGCGACAACCGCATCGACACCGTCCGCCCCGAGCACACCCCCGAGGCCATGGGCCGCCCGCCCCGCGTGGACGACCACGGCGGCGAGGTGTACGTCTACCGGCGGGCCGCCCAGCCCTGCCACATCTGCGGCACCGGCATCCGCACCGCCGGCCTGGCCGCCCGCAACCTCTTCTGGTGCCCCACCTGCCAGAAACCCTGACCCGAGGGGCGGGCGGGGCTCAGCCCCTCCGCGTCAGAAGCCGTGCGGCAGCCACGGCGTCACCGGCGAGCCGAACGCCACCGACGCCTCCGCCAGCGCGCCCGGCCGCAGCTCCCGCACCCGGCCGGCCGCCGCCAGCGACAGCAGCGACACCCCGCCCAGGTACGCCGCCCCCAACTCCCGTACGGACAGTTCCACATCGGCGGCGTCCCGGGTGCGCTCGCAGGACGCGCCCTTCGCGTCGCCGGTCAGCCGCCAACGCCCCGCGTTCCAGGGACAGAAGGCGTCCTCCACCTCGAACACGACGTCCACCGGTGCCTGGTAGGTGCGGGCCGACAGCGCCGCACCGACCTCGACGAGACGGAGATGGCACGCGTCCCGGAAGCGCGGCCGGCAGCGCCGGATGTCGGAGACCAGATACTGCCAGGCGTCGTCGACCGGCCGCCCGCGCACGTTCAGGGTCGTCATCAGGTCGATGTCGAACAGGAAGCGCCACAGCGCCGCGTCGGTCGCCGGGTCCAGCGCGGCCAGGTCCTCCAGCGTCACCGTGCCGTCGTGACCGCTCGGACCCCAGCCGAGCTTGGTGCGGAACCGGGCGAACCCGGTGACCGCGCCGTCCCGCTCGGCCACCACGCACTGCAGCGCCGACGCGCCGTCCCGGTCGCTCGCCGGGTCGATCAGACCGGCCCGCTCCCAGTTCGGCTGCCGGGCCAGCATCCCGGGCCTGCGGGGCACCAGCGCCGCGTACACCGCCTCGCACTCGGCCAGCACCTCGGCGGGCTCTGCGTACCGCAGCCGGACCTCCCCGGTGCCGGCGACCGGGGCCAGGGCCACCCGGCTCGTGTCGATCTCCGCCTGCAGCTGGAAGGTCGCCGCGCCGTACCCGAACCGGCCGTAGATCGCCGGCTCGGAGGCGGTCAGCGCCGCCAGCGGCTCACCGAGCGCGCGCACGTCGTCGAGCTGCCGCCGCATCATCGAGGTCAGCACCCCGCGCCGCCGGTGCGTGGCGGCGACGCTCACCATGGTGACGCCCGCGGTGGGCACCTGCGCGCCGCCGGGCACGGTCATCCGGAAGCTGAAGGCCCCGGCCGTCCCCACGAGCGTGTCCCCGTCCCGGGCGGCCAGGGAACGGTCGAACTCGGTGACCGACCGGTCCAGTTCGCGCTCCTCGGCGGAGGCCTCACCGGCACCGAAGGCACGGATCAGGTGGTCGAACCACCCGTCCCACTCCTCGGGGCGCAGCACTGTCAGCTCGGTCACACGCTCGGTCGCCATGCGCCATGCCTACCAGCGCGTCCCGGGACGAGCCAGCGAATTTCTCCCAGGCGGCGGCGCGACGGCGCCGAGTGCCGTTCACTGTGAAGTCGAACCGCGAAGCGGAGCCCGCACGGGGGACAAGTGGGACCTCCCGTGCCAAGTGGCTGGTCCGATGGATAGGGTCCCGAACTGATGGCAGCAGGACGAGAGCGGCGAGCGAAGGCCGAGACGTTCACGGCCCGGTGGAAGATGCAGTGGCACCGGGTCCGCGTCGGCCTGCGCAGAAGCGCCGTGGACTACTTCCGCGGCAACGGCTCGGACTGGATCGCGCTCGTCGGCCTGCTGCTCACCATTCCCGTCCTCACGGCCCTGACACTCGGCAACTCCGTGTGGTTCTCGCCGGGCGCGCTGGTGCTGCCGATCGTCGCGGGCGGCCTGCTGCTGCGCCCGGCCAGCCTGCTCGGCCTGTACGCCGCCGCGGCCACCGCGCTGATCGTGGAGTCGGTGCGGCTCGGCCCGTACACCGAGGGGCCCTCGCGGGTCACCCCGGGCGTGGTCCTGGTGGTCGCCGCGTGCGGCTTCTTCGGTCTGCTCACCGCACAGTTCCGCAGCCGGGTCGGCGTGCCCTGGCGGCGCGGCGGCACCATGCTGTTCGACCTGCGCGAGCGGATCCGGGTACAGAGCAAGCTGCCGAAGCTGCCGCAGGGCTGGCACCACGAGATGGCGCTGCGCCCCGCGGGCGGCCAGTCCTTCTCGGGCGACTTCGTCGTCGCGGCCCGCACCAACGGGGGCCGCACCCTGGAGGTCGTCCTCACGGACGTCTCCGGCAAGGGCATGGACGCCGGATCGCGCGCCCTGCTGCTCTCCGGCGCCTTCGGCGGCCTGCTCGGCTCCCTGCCGCCGCACGCCTTCCTCCCGGCGGCCAACGGGTACCTGCTCCGCCAGGACTGGGACGAGGGCTTCGCCACCTCCATCCACCTCGTCCTGGATCTGGACTCCGGTGACTACGAGCTGTACTCGGCGGGGCACCCGCCGGGCCTCCAGCTCAGCGCGGGCAACGGCCGCTGGGAGGAGAAGGCCGCCGAGGGCCCGCTGCTCGGGGTGTACGACGGCGCCCAGTTCGACTCCACCAAGGGCTCGCTGCGGCCCGGCGACGTGCTCATGCTCTTCACGGACGGCCTGGTGGAGACCTCGGACCGGGACATCGTCGAGGGCATCGACCGCCTCACCGGCGAGGCCGACCGCTATGTCGCCGGCGGCTTCCACGGCGCCGCCTGGCACCTCATCGAGGCGGTCGCCAAGGACGTCAACGACGACCGGGCCCTGCTGCTGATCTGCCGCGAGTCCTCGTCGGTCTCCCGCTGACCCGGGTACCGCACGCCCCGAGCACCGGGGACACTGGGGCGATGAACGGGACGCCACTCGGCCCCGACGAGGTCGAGAGCCTCGCACGGGCCGCGCACGAAGGACAGACCGACAAGGCGGGGCGGCCGTACGCCGAACACCTCGCGGCCGTCGCCGAAGGGGTACGCGCCCGTGGCGGGGACGCCGAACAGATCGCGGCGGCCTGGCTGCACGACGCCGTGGAGGACGGCGCGCTGAGCGAGGAGTGGCTCGAGGGCGCCGCCCTGACGGAACGCACCAAGGCCGTCGTGCGCGCCGTCACCAAGCGGGCCGGTGAGGAACCCGGGGCGTACGCGCGGCGCATCCTCGCCACCCCGGGCGCGCTGCTGGTGAAGGAGGCCGACCTGGCGCACAACGCCGACCCGGCCCGGCTGGCGGTGCTGGACGAACCGACCCGGAGACGACTGACCGAGAAGTACGCGCGGATGCGCGCGCTTCTCGGTCTCGGCCAGGGTGAGGCCGGGCGCTGAGCGGGAGGCGGGGCGCCGAGAGGGGAGGCTAGGCGCTGACCTTCTCGCGCTCGCGCTCCTTCTGCTGGCGCTCGCGGGCCAGTTCGGCCGCGTCCTGCTTGAACGCCCAGGCCATCTTCGGCTCCATGGCGAACCGGAACACCCGCCGCACCGGGGCGGTGCACAGCACCGTGACGACGGCGGCCGCGACGACGGTGACCAGGATCTCGCCGAGCGGGTGGTGCAGCGCGGAGTGGTCGAACCAGCCCCGGTAGTCGGCGAACTTCACCAGGAAGCCGTGCAGCAGGTAGCCGTACAGGGTGCCCGCGCCCAGGGCCGTGAACCACATCCTGCGGCGCGGCACCCAGGCGAAGAAGCAGGCCGTCAGCAGCAGCGAGCAGCCCATCATCGCGAGCACCATCACGGGGCCGATCCACCACGGCGCGCCCAGCTCCTGCGCGGAGTCACGGTGGTAGAACCACGCCGTGTTCATGCGCGGCACCGCCCACCAGCCGAACGCGAGCGCGGCCGCGAACACCGGCACCGAGGCGATCCGCACCCAGCGCCGGCGCACCATGTGGAAGTGCTCGGGCTTCATGCACAGACCGAGCACGAAGTAGGGCAGGAACTGCAGCACGCGCTGGAGGTCGAGGTCGTCACCGATGCTCGGGGTGACGCTGGCCAGCATGGCCAGGCCGATGGCCACCGGGAGCGGCCAGCGCACCAGCTTCCACATCGGGGTGGTGAGCCGCCAGACGAACAGGGCGACCAGGAACCAGGTCAGGTACCACGGATCGAGGAGGCTGATCTCCTCGTGGGAGTGGTCGACCGCGCTCTTGAAGAGCGGGTACGCCGTCTCGAAGAGGACGTACGGCACGGCCACGCCGGTGATCAGCCGCTTCAGCCGGTCCGGGCGCATGTCGAAACTGCGGGAGAAGAAGCCGGAGATGATGATGAACGCCGGCATGTGGAAGGTGTACACGACCGTGTAGAGGCCTTCCAGGATGCGGCTGTCGCCCTTCAGCGGTTCCCAGGCGTGACCCATCGCGACCAGCACGATCGCCAGGTACTTGGCGTTGTCGAAGAACGAGTCGCGCTGTTTGCCCGGTCTGTCCACCGTCGTCCGCCCCTTCTGTTCGCTCATCGGGGTACGCGGACCGGGCACTCCGTCGGCCGGCGACTGTGCCGGGGGGAGTGGTCTGCGGTTCTGGCCGGGGGACGAGGCGGCTTCAAACATCTCAGGCACCCTAGCGTCGACTGTGGGATTCCGTAAAACCCCGCCTGTCATTCCTGGTTATCACGTTCGGGTGCCCCCTGATTCACATAACTTGCCTGCCCTGTCCACGTGATGGTGGGCACAACGACACCCCTCGTTCGCCCCTGATGTACCGATTCATCCTGACTAATTAGGGCATACGTCGCCTCTGCGTCATCAATTCGAATTACCTGCGCACATGATGTGTGGACATGGAAACCAAGCTGCGCAATTCCCTGTGCCGCAGGTGTCGGTGTGCGCGTCGAATTACCGTGCGGGGCCTCGCGGGGGCCGGACCGACACCCGACGTTGCGTCACGACCCGCATACAAGGGCCGGGTTGGTGGCACGATGGTTCTGGCTGGGGTGCGCGGGGCCGCGTCCCAGGGCCGGGAGAGCGGACCGACCGAAGGTGTGATCAGTTGTGGCCATTTCACTGTCCGTGGTGCTGCTGTTGGCGATCATCCTTGTGGTGCTGATCCGAGGGGGGAGCATCAAGGCCGGCCCGGCCATCGTCGCCGTCCTCTTCGGCTTCTTCCTCGCCTCGACCGGCATGGCGCCGTCGATCAACCGCTTCATGAACTCGATAGCGGAGACGATCAACCAGATCAGCTTCTGACCGCACCCCGCCCACCCGCGATCGGCGCGCGCCCCGCACCAGGGCCGACGGGGCGGGTGAGGGGGCGGGGTGATCGCTCCGCCGGGAACGGGCGGGGCGCCGCGGAAAACGTTCAGGGCCGGATGGAGGAGTGATCCACCATCCGGCCCTGAACCGTGCGGAGCGGGCGACGGGAATCGAACCCGCGTAGCTAGTTTGGAAGACTAGGGCTCTACCATTGAGCTACGCCCGCGACAACGCGCCGCCGGTCTGCGACCGTGGCACTGGAGAGCATCGTAGCGGGTCGCCCGCCGCGGAGGCCAACGTGTTGGACTGCGGCGATGCCGTACGCGCGGCGGTGGTGAAACCGGCCGACGGAATCGGCCGGGACATGTACCCTACGTGTCGCACCAGACGGGGTGTGGCGCAGCTTGGTAGCGCGTCCGCTTTGGGAGCGGAAGGCCGTGGGTTCAAATCCCGCCACCCCGACCACCGGCTCACGGCATCCTGATGATCGCCTTTGGGGGCGCTGACCGGCTGCGGTTACTATGCAAGCTGCGCGCCCGTGTGTCCCGGCCCACTCGGCCTACGAACTCCTCCGGGCGGCGAAATCCGCCGGACCAGTCTGGCTCCGGCAGAAACCAAGAAGTCAGCCACAAGGAGACCGAACCGTGAAGAGCGCCGTGGAGACCCTGAACCCGACCCGGGTTCGGCTCACTGTCGAGGTGCCCTTCGAGGAGCTCAAGGACAGCCTCGACGCGGCGTACAAGAAGATCAACCAGCAGGTCACGGTGAAGGGCTTCCGCAAGGGCAAGATCCCGGCCCGCGTCATCGACCAGCGGTTCGGCCGCGGTGCGGTGCTGGAGGAGGCCGTCAACGACGCGCTTCCGAAGTTCTACACCGAGGCGGTCAACGAGGCCGAGCTCAGCCCGCTGGGCCAGCCCGAGGTCGACATCACCGACCTGAAGGACGGCGAGACGCTGAACTTCACCGCCGAGGTCGACGTCCGCCCGGCCCTGGAGATCCCGGACTACTCCGGCATCGAGGTCGAGGTCGACGCCGTCGAGGTCACCGACGAGGACCTCGAGAAGTCCGTCGAGCAGCTCCGCGAGCGCTTCGCCTCCACCTCCCCGGTGGAGCGCGCCGCCGAGGACGGCGACGTCGTCACCATCGACCTGCAGGCCAAGGTCGACGGCGAGGTCCTCGAGGACGGCGTCGCCGACGGCGTCTCGTACACCATCGGCTCCGGTGAGCTGCTGGACGGCATCGACGACGCCGTCAAGGGTCTGTCCGCCGGCGAGGAGGGCACCTTCACCTCCGAGCTGAAGGGCGGCTCCGCCGCGGGTAAGGAGGCCGAGGTCACCGTCAAGGTCACCCAGGTCGCCGCCCGCGAACTGCCCGAGCTGGACGACGAGTTCGCGCAGCTCGCCTCCGAGTTCGACACCCTGGACGAGCTGAAGGCCGACAGCCGCAAGCGCCTGGCCAACATGAAGCAGTACGACCAGGCCACCCAGGCCCAGGAGCGCGTGCTGGAGAAGCTCCTCGAGCTGGTCGAGGTCCCGGTCCCCGAGAAGCTGCTCGAGGACGAGATCAACACCCGCAAGCACAACCTGGAGCACCACCAGCTCGGCCAGATGGGCCTGGACCTCGACAAGTACCTGGAGATCCAGGGCAAGACCGCCGAGGAGTTCGAGGCCGAGACCCGCGAGGCCGCGGTCAAGGGCATCAAGACCCAGTTCGTCCTCGACGAGCTGGTCAAGAAGGAGAACCTCAACGTCAACCAGGAGGAGCTCACCGAGCACCTCATGCGGCGTGCGGCCTCCTCCGGCATGTCCCCCGACCAGTTCGCCCAGGCCGTCGTCGAGGGCGGCCAGGTTCCGCTCCTGGTCGGCGAGGTCGCCCGGGGCAAGGCCCTGGCCGTCGTGGTCGAGGCCGCCACGGTGAAGGACACCAATGGCGAGGTCGTGGACCTGGACGACGAGGAGGAGGAGACCGAGGCCCCCGAGGCGTCGGAGACCTCCGAGGAGAACGCCGAGGGCTGAGTGCCCCGACGGCGCCTCCGCAGCGCGTAGGACGGGCCCCCGGGGAGTGTGCTTCCCCGGGGGCCCGTGCCGTTCGGCCCCGGGCGTCCGCGCCCGGCCCCCGCCGCGCGGCCGCTACGCCCCCGGCGAACACCGTCATCTCCGGGATTCCCCGAGGGGACCTGAGCGTTAGGGTCCTTGAATACGGGGGCAGGGGAGTCTCCTGAAACCCCCAGCCAAGCCTCCGGCAGGACGACGTGAGACGGCCCGGCGCCGTCGTAAGACGAGCAGGTGGATACGTGACGAATCTGATGCCCTCCGCCGCCGGCGAGCCTTCCATCGGTGGTGGCCTCGGCGACCAGGTCTACAACCGGCTGCTCAACGAGCGGATCATCTTCCTCGGTCAGCAGGTCGACGACGACATCGCCAACAAGATCACCGCACAGCTGCTGCTCCTCGCCGCGGACCCCGACAAGGACATCTACCTCTACATCAACAGCCCCGGCGGCTCGGTGACGGCCGGCATGGCGATCTACGACACCATGCAGTTCATCCCGAACGACGTGGTCACGATCGGCATGGGCATGGCGGCCTCGATGGGCCAGTTCCTGCTCACCGGCGGCACCGCCGGCAAGCGCTTCGCCCTGCCGCACACGGACATCATGATGCACCAGGGCTCCGCGGGCCTGGGCGGTACGGTCTCGGACATCAAGATCCAGGCCCAGTACCTGCTGCGCACCAAGAAGACCATGACGGAGCTGACCGCGTTCCACTCCGGCCAGTCGGTCGAGACGATCCTCCGTGACGCCGACCGCGACCGCTGGTTCACCCCGGAAGAGGCCAAGGAGTACGGCCTCATCGACGAGATCATCAGGAACGCCTCGGGTGTTCCGGGAGGCGGCGGCACCGGTGCCTGACCGGCCCGGCCACGCCACGCACCGCCGAGACACCAGCCCCCCGAACGCCACCAGGACGGTGAACACCCTCATGAGCAACTTCCCCGGCGCCGCCAGCGGTATGTACGAAGGGCCCCGGCCCGACAGCCGCTATGTCATCCCGCGCTTCGTCGAGCGCACCTCCCAGGGCATCCGCGAGTACGACCCGTACGCGAAGCTCTTCGAGGAGCGCGTGATCTTCCTGGGTGTCCAGATCGACGACGCCTCCGCCAACGACGTCATGGCGCAGCTCCTGTGCCTGGAGTCGATGGACCCCGACCGGGACATCTCGATCTACATCAACAGCCCCGGTGGCGACATGACGGCCCTCACGGCCATCTACGACACCATGCAGTTCGTGAAGCCGGACATCCAGACGGTGTGCATGGGCCAGGCGGCCTCCGCCGCGGCCATCCTGCTCGCCGCCGGCACCCCGGGCAAGCGCATGGCGCTGCCGAACTCGCGCGTGCTGATCCACCAGCCGGCCGGCTCCACCGGCCGCGGCCAGCTCTCCGACCTGGAGATCATCGCCAACGAGTTCACCCGGATGCGTGAGCAGCTGGAGAACATGCTCGCCAAGCACTCCAACCGGCCGCTCGAGAAGGTCCGCGAGGACATCGAGCGCGACAAGATCCTCACTGCCGAGGAAGCGCTGGAGTACGGCATCGTCGACCAGATCATCTCCACCCGGAAGATGAACAACGAAGCGGTCCGCTGACCCTAGGCGGCGTACGCTCAGGCCCCCTTGGCAGGATTCACGTCAAAGTGAACCCTGCCAAGGGGGACCCGAACACGGGGCCCGGCAAGGTACCGTCGGACATAAGGCAGCACCAGGAGCCGCTGGATTCGAAAGCGTCCAGTCGTCTCCCAGGCGAAGGGGAAGCACACCGTGGCACGCATCGGTGACGGCGGCGATCTGCTCAAGTGCTCGTTCTGCGGCAAGAGCCAGAAGCAGGTCAAGAAGCTCATCGCAGGGCCCGGTGTGTACATCTGCGACGAGTGCATCGATCTCTGCAACGAGATCATCGAGGAGGAGCTCGCGGAGACCAGCGAGGTGCGCTGGGAGGAGCTTCCCAAGCCCCGCGAGATCTACGAGTTCCTCGAGGGCTACGTGGTCGGCCAGGAGGCCGCCAAGAAAGCCCTTTCCGTCGCGGTGTACAACCACTACAAGCGGGTCCAGGCGGGCGAGAACGGCGGCGCCCAGGGCCGTGACGACGCCATCGAGCTGGCGAAGTCCAACATCCTGCTGCTCGGCCCCACGGGCTCGGGCAAGACGCTCCTCGCGCAGACCCTGGCCCGCATGCTGAACGTGCCCTTCGCGATCGCCGACGCGACGGCGCTGACCGAGGCGGGCTACGTCGGCGAGGACGTGGAGAACATCCTCCTCAAGCTGATCCAGGCGGCCGACTACGACGTCAAGAAGGCCGAGACCGGGATCATCTACATCGACGAGATCGACAAGGTGGCCCGCAAGAGCGAGAACCCGTCGATCACCCGTGACGTCTCCGGCGAGGGCGTCCAGCAGGCCCTGCTGAAGATCCTCGAGGGCACCACGGCCTCGGTCCCGCCGCAGGGCGGCCGCAAGCACCCGCACCAGGAGTTCATCCAGATCGACACGACGAACGTCCTGTTCATCGTGGGCGGTGCCTTCGCCGGCCTGGAGAAGATCATCGAGTCCCGGGCGGGTGCCAAGGGCATCGGCTTCGGCGCCACGATCCGCTCCAAGCGCGAGCTGGAGGCCAAGGACCAGTTCGAGGACGTCATGCCCGAGGACCTGGTCAAGTTCGGCATGATCCCCGAGTTCATCGGCCGCCTGCCGGTGATCACCTCGGTGCACAACCTGGACCGCGAGGCCCTGCTCCAGATCCTGGTCGAGCCCCGCAACGCCCTGGTCAAGCAGTACCAGCGCCTCTTCGAACTCGACGGCGTGGAGCTGGACTTCGAGCGCGAGGCCCTGGAGGCCATCGCCGACCAGGCCATCCTCCGCCAGACCGGCGCCCGCGGCCTGCGCGCCATCATGGAGGAGGTCCTCATGTCGGTGATGTACGAGGTCCCGTCCCGCAAGGACGTCGCCCGCGTCGTCATCACGGCCGACGTCGTCCACTCCAACGTCAACCCGACCCTGATCCCCCGGGACGCCCGGGGGCGGGGGACGGGCGAGCAGAAGACGGCGTAAGTATCCTCACGTCAGCGGGCAGGCGCCGTGCGATGGGCGCCTGCCCGCTGACGCGTTCGCGCCATCGGGGGCGACACACGCCATGTTCCCGGGCGTGTCTGGCATCCGGTAGGTCTCCGTGATCTTCTGAACCCAGACCGGAGTCGGGCACTCATGCGAGTGGTTGGCTCACTGAAACGGGAGGGTCCGAACGAAGCTTCAACAGGTGCGGATGTTAGGGGTGGCGAGCGTGGTGGCAGCGGCAGCAGCCCTGCCGATCATGGCGGCCGCACCGGCGAGCGCCACACAGGGTGCCTGTGCGAACTACGTGGGGAGCCACGGGTACTTGGTCGGCCCCAAGGTGAAGGCGGCCTGCAGCCATGGGGCCCTGTTCTCGGGTGTCATCAAGGCTCCCAATCCCGCCTGCGTCCTTGAACTCACCAGGGCCGGCGTGAGCAAGGGCGACGTCGTCCAGAACGCGTGCATGCGTGCCTGATCAAGAGGACGGCTGATTGCCCTGCTCCGGCCTCGGAGCTGGTTGCACACGAAGGCGGCTCGGATCCCCGAGCCGCCTTTCCCGAAGACGAGTGCTTCGCTGCGGAGCGTCAGGCCTTGACGCGGACTTCCTTGCGGAACTTGGCCGTCAGCTCGGCCGCGCCCGCGAGATCGGCGCTCTTGCCCGCCATCGCGTCCGCCATCTCGAGGCTGATGACCGCCCCCATCGTGCTGTGGTCGCCCCAGATGCAGACCGGCATGCTGACCGCACTGGGCCCGCCGGACGAGGACCCGGTGGACGAGTCGCTCTTGTACTTGATCTCCTGGCACTTGAGGATCGCGCCGTCCAGCCCGCTGGGTGAGAAGGACTGCGGGCTGCCGATGACCTGGCCCTCTTTCCCGTCCTTCGCGGCGCTCTTCTTCATCTCGGCGAACATGCCGTCGACGACGGCCTCGGGGTCCTCGATGTCGCCGTACACGCCCATGAAGTTGATGACCTTGCCGGCGAGCGGGTTGCTCTTGTCACCGGACTGGTAGCCGGCGTGCACGTCCTTGGCGTTCTTCACGCCGTGCTTCTCCGCGTCCTTGACGTCGTTCTCGTCGAAGCCGCCGCTGTCCTGGGCGGCGGACTTCTTGTACTCGCCCAGCACCGTCGCGGGCGTCGTCAGCTTGTGGGGGCCGTCGTCCGCAACGTCCGAGCCGCTGCTGCCGCCCAGCACGAAGTACGCGCCCACCGCGATCGCCGCGACGACGGCCACCGCGCCGATGATCAGGCCCGTCTTCTTCTTGCCGCCGCCCGGCGCCGGCGGCTGCGGGACGCCGTAGGGCTGCTGGGGGTAGGCGCCCGGCTGCTGGCCGTACGGGTTCGGCTGCTGCGGCACCCCGCCCTGCTGCGGGTAGCCGTACCCGGGCTGCGGCGGGGCCGGGGGAGTCTGCTGGGGGTAGCCGTAGCCGGGCTGGGGCTGGGGTGCCTGCGGCTGCTGGCCGTAGGGGCCCTGCTGGCCGTAGGGACCAGGCTGCCCCGGCTGGCCGTAGGGCGGCTGCTGGCCGTACGGGCCCGGCTGGTTGTTGCTCATTTCTGAGTTCCCCCTCAGATGCTTATGTGTTCCTGACATCCTGGCGCAGGCGCCGTGAACACACGGCACCGGGGGCCGCACCGTTACAGAACAATCGTGTTTCGGGACCACCCCGTGACACCCCTAAACTGACCCTCGTGACCGAGAACGCTCAGCAGCAGCCACCCGCGCCCGACTCCGAACTGCCGACCCAGTACGCGCCGGCCGATGTAGAGGGGCCGCTGTACGAGCGCTGGGTAGAGCGCGGTTACTTCGAGGCGGACGCGAAGAGCGACAAGCCGCCGTTCACCGTCGTCATCCCGCCGCCGAACGTCACCGGCAGCCTCCACCTGGGCCACGCCTTCGAGCACACGCTCATCGACGCCCTGACCCGCCGCAAGCGCATGCAGGGCTTCGAGACGCTGTGGCAGCCGGGCATGGACCACGCCGGCATCGCCACCCAGAACGTCGTCGAGCGCGAGCTGGGCAAGGAGGGCAAGTCCCGCCACGACCTCGGCCGCGAGGCCTTCGTCGAGCGCGTCTGGCAGTGGAAGGGCGAGTCCGGCGGCCAGATCTCCGGCCAGATGCGCCGCCTCGGTGACGGCGTCGCCTGGTCGCGTGAGCGCTTCACCATGGACGAGGGCCTCTCGCAGGCCGTCCAGACCATCTTCAAGCGGCTCTACGACGACGAGCTGATCTACCGCGCCGAGCGCATCATCAACTGGTGCCCCCGGTGCCTGACGGCCATCTCCGACATCGAGGTCGAGTACCAGGACGACGACGGCGAGCTGGTCTCCATGAAGTACGGGGAGGGGGACGACACCATCGTCGTCGCCACCACCCGTGCCGAGACCATGCTCGGCGACACCGCCGTCGCCGTCCACCCCGACGACGAGCGCTACAAGCACCTCGTCGGCAAGCTCATCAGGCTCCCGCTGACCGACCGCTCCATCCCGGTCGTCGCGGACGAGCACGTCGACCCCGAGTTCGGCACCGGCGCCGTCAAGGTCACCCCGGCCCACGACCCGAACGACTTCGAGATCGGCCAGCGGCACGACCTGCCGTCCCTCACCGTGATGGACGAGCACGCCGTCATCACCGCGCACGGCCCCTTCCAGGGCCTGGACCGGCTCGAGGCCCGCTCCGCCATCGTCGCCGCGCTGCGCGCCGAGGGCCGGATCGTCGCCGAGAAGCGCCCCTACGCCCACTCCGTCGGCCACTGCTCGCGCTGCAAGACCACCATCGAGCCGCGCCTGTCCATGCAGTGGTGGGTCAAGGTCGGCCCGCTGGCCAAGGCCGCCGGTGACGCCGTCCGCGACGGCAAGGTCAAGATCCATCCGCAGGAGATGGAGAAGCGGTACTTCGACTGGGTCGACAACCTCCACGACTGGTGCATCTCGCGGCAGCTGTGGTGGGGCCACCGCATCCCGGTCTGGTACGGGCCGAACGGCGAGGTCGTCTGCGTCGGACCGGACGAGGAGGCCCCGAGCGGCGAGGGCTGGCACCAGGACACCGACGTCCTCGACACCTGGTTCTCCTCCGGCCTGTGGCCGTTCTCCACCCTCGGCTGGCCCGAACAGACCGAGAGCCTCGCGAAGTTCTACCCGAACTCCGTCCTGGTCACCGGCTACGACATCCTCTTCTTCTGGGTCGCACGGATGATGATGTTCGGCCTCTACGCGATGGACGGCACCCCGCCGTTCCACACCATCGCCCTGCACGGCATGGTCCGCGACCAGTTCGGCAAGAAGATGTCGAAGTCCTTCGGCAACGCGGTCAACCCGCTGGACTGGATGGACAAGTACGGCTCCGACGCCCTGCGCTTCACCCTCGCCCGCGGCGCCAACCCCGGCGTCGACGTGCCCATCGGCGAGGACTGGGTCCAGGGCTCCCGCAACTTCGCCAACAAGATCTGGAACGCCACCCGCTTCGCGCTGATGAACGGCGCGACGGTGGACGGCCCGCTGCCCGACCCGGCGAAGATGTCCGCCACCGACCGCTGGATCCTCTCCCGGCTCAACTCGGTCGTCGCCGAAGTCGACGCGTTCTACGACGACTTCCAGTTCGCCAAGCTCTCCGACGCCCTCTTCCACTTCGCGTGGGACGAGGTCTTCGACTGGTACGTCGAGCTGTCCAAGACGACGTTCCAGGCGGGCGGCGAGGCGGCCGAGGTCTCCAAGCGCGTCCTGGGCGAGGTCCTCGACGTCACGCTCCGGCTGCTGCACCCGGTCGTCCCGTTCGTCACGGAGACCCTGTGGACCACCCTCACGGGTGGCGAGTCCGTCGTCATCGCCGAGTGGCCGGCCGACAGCGGGTTCCGCGACCGCGCGGCCGAGCAGGAGATCGAGTCCCTGCAGTCCGTCATCACCGAGGTCCGCCGCTTCCGCGCCGACCAGGGCCTCCAGCCGGGCCAGCGGGTCCCGGCCCGGCTGACCCTGGACGGTACGGCGCTGGCCCCGCACGAGGCCGCCATCCGCCAGCTGCTGCGCCTGCAGCCGGAGGGCGACTCCTTCACGGCCACGGCCACCCTGCCGGTCGCCGGCGCCGAGGTCGCCCTCGACCTCTCCGGCACCATCGACGTGGCCGCCGAGCGCAAGCGCCTGGCGAAGGACCTCGCCGCCGCCGAGAAGGAGAAGGCCCAGTCCACCGCCAAGCTCGGCAACGAGGCGTTCCTGGCGAAGGCCCCGGAGAACGTGGTCGACAAGATCCGCACCCGCCTCGCCAAGGCCGATGAGGACATCGTCCGCATCCAGGCCCAGCTGGACCGGCTCCCGGCGGCGTAACGACGCGGGCCGGCGCTCAGGCGCCGCCCCGCGTGCACGGCAGCCGAAGGCCCCCGGAACTCCACAGCTCCGGGGGCCTTCGCCCGCCCATGTCACCGCGCCTCCGTAGACTGGCACCGTGAGCGACCACCCCGGCACCAGCGACACCCCCGATCCCCTCGACGGCTTCGACGAGATCATCGAGGCCGAGACGACCCGCGACCCCGACCTCGCCGTGATCGAGGCGGGCAGCCGCACCCTGCGCACCCAGGGCGGCCCGCCCGAGGCCGACGTACCGGCCCGGCCGGCGGACCCCGAGGTCGACAGGGCCCTGCGCGAGGTCGAGACGGAGCTGGCCACCCGCTGGGGCGAGACCAAGCTGGAGCCCTCCGTCAGCCGGATCGCCGCGCTGATGGACGTCCTCGGCGAGCCGCAGCGCTCGTACCCCTCGATCCACATCACCGGGACCAACGGCAAGACCTCGACGGCGCGCATGATCGAGGCCCTGCTCGGCGCCTTCGAGCTGCGCACCGGCCGCTACACCAGCCCGCACGTGCAGTCGGTCACCGAGCGGATCAGCCTGGACGGCGCGCCGATCTCCGCCGAGCGGTTCATCGAGACGTACCAGGACATCAAGCCGTACATCGAGATGGTCGACGCCTCGCAGGAGTACCGGCTGTCCTTCTTCGAGGTGCTCACCGGCATGGCCTACGCGGCCTTCGCGGACGCGCCGGTCGACGTGGCCGTCGTGGAGGTGGGCATGGGCGGCTCCTGGGACGCCACCAACGTGATCGACGGCGACGTCGCCGTGATCACCCCGATCGGCCTCGACCACACCGACCGGCTCGGGAGCACGCCGGGAGAGATCGCGGGCGAGAAGGGCGGCGTCATCAAGCAGGGCGCGACCGTGATCCTGGCCCAGCAGCCGGTGGACGCGGCGCAGGTGCTGCTGAAGAAGGCCGTCGAGGTCGACGCCACCGTGGCCCGTGAGGGCCTGGAGTTCGGCGTGACCGCCCGGCAGATCGCCGTCGGCGGGCAGCTGCTCACCCTGCGCGGGCTGGGCGGCGAGTACGAGGAGGTCTACCTCCCGCTGCACGGCGCCCACCAGGCGCACAACGCGGCCGTCGCGCTCGCCGCGGTGGAGGCGTTCTTCGGAGTCGGCGCGCAGCGCGCGGAGCGGCTGGACATCGACGCGGTGCGCAAGGCCTTCGCGGCCGTCTCCTCGCCGGGGCGCCTGGAGGTCGTCCGGCGCTCTCCCACCGTCGTCCTGGACGCCGCCCACAACCCGCCGGGCGCCGAGGCCGCCGCCGAGGCGGTGCGGGAGGCGTTCGACTTCAGCCGGCTGATCGGCGTGGTGGGGGCGAGCGGCGACAAGAACGTGCGCGGGCTGCTGGAGGCCTTCGAGCCGATCTTCGCCGAGGTCGTCGTCACACAGAACTCCAGCCACCGCGCCATGGACGCGGACGAGCTGGCCGCGATCGCCGTCGAGGTGTTCGGCGAGGACCGCGTCCAGGTCGAGCCGCGGCTGCCGGAGGCCCTGGAGGCCGCGATCACGCTGGCCGAGGAGGAAGGCGAGTTCGCGGGCGGCGGGGTGCTGGTCACCGGCTCGGTCATCACGGTGGGCGAGGCCCGCCTGCTCCTGGGAAAGGGCTGAGGAGTCCGTCGTGCGTACGCTCTGTTCATCGACGCTGATCGGCGAGTTGTTCGTCATCGGGTTCGCCGCTCTCGTGGCCATGAAGGACCCGGATCTGTCCACGTCCACGGTGTGGCTGGTCAGCGGCATCGCCATGGTCCTGTGCGTGCTGCTGTGCGGCATGGTGACCCGGCCGGGCGGCGTCGCCCTCGGCTGGGCGCTCCAGCTCGCCCTGATCGCCTCCGGCGTCTTCGTCCCGACGATGTACTTCATGGGCGCGTTGTTCGCCGCCCTGTGGTGGGCGTCGGTGCACTACGGGCGCAAGGTCGACGCGGCGAAGGCCAGGTTCGCGGCCCAGGGCGAGTCCGCGGACCCCGGCCCCCCTGCACCTGACGCTGCGTAACGGCGGCGGGGACACGCCCTGTAACCTCGTCCCACCGCACATGTCAGTCGTAAGGAGCCCCCCGTGAGCCAGCGCACCCTCGTCCTCCTCAAGCCCGACGCCGTCCGTCGCGGCCTGACCGGCGAGATCATCAGCCGTATCGAGCGCAAGGCCGGCTGGCAGATCACCGCGCTGGAGCTGCGCACCCTGGACCAGGACACGCTGGAGCAGCACTACGGCGAGCACAAGGGCAAGCCCTTCTACGAGCCGCTGGTGGAGTTCATGGCGTCCGGCCCGGTCGTGGCGCTGATCGTCGAGGGCGAGCGGGTCATCGAGGGGCTGCGCGCGCTGGCCGGCCCGACCGACCCCATCGCCGCCGCGCCCGGCTCCATCCGGGGCGACTACGGCGTGATCGTGAGGGAGAACCTGATCCACGCCTCCGACTCGGAGGAGTCCGCCGAGCGCGAGGTGAAGATCTTCTTCCCGGGCCGCGCCTGAGCTGCCGGCCGGCGGAATCTTCGCGAATTTTTCTGAGGGGGCGTCAGGTCCGCTCGGAGTCCTGACCTGGGACGGCCGTACCTTTTCGGCCGTCCTTCGGCATATGCGTTGCCGATCGGGGGAACGTGTGCCCCCGATGGGCCGTCTCCACAAGCGAGGCGGCGCGCCATCTGATGACAATGGCGGAGACCCTCGCGCAGTGTTCGTGCAGGCGCGTTTACGATGGAAGCCTTCACGTCACAGCACCCGCCTCGCCGACCTGATATGCCCTCAAAAGCCCAGGAAGGCCAGATGAATCCGGATGGGGAACTCAATGTCGTTCATCGGCCGTGACATGGCTGTCGACCTCGGGACCGCCAACACGCTGGTGTACGTCAGGGGTCGCGGAATCGTGCTCAACGAGCCGTCCGTCGTCGCGATCAACACCAACACCGGTGGCATCCTCGCGGTCGGTGCCGAGGCGAAGAAGATGATCGGGCGCACCCCGGGCAACATCGTCGCCGTGCGTCCGCTGAAGGACGGTGTGATCGCCGACTTCGAGATCACCGAGCGGATGCTGCGCTACTTCATCCTGAAGATCCACAAGCGGCGGTACCTGGCCCGCCCGCGCGTCGTGGTCTGTGTGCCCTCGGGCATCACGGGCGTCGAGCGCCGCGCCGTCATCGAGGCGTCCTCGCAGGCCGGCGCCCGCCAGGTGCACATCATCGAGGAGCCCATGGCGGCCGCCATCGGCTCCGGTCTGCCGGTCCACGAGGCCACCGGCAACATGGTCGTGGACATCGGTGGCGGCACCACGGAGGTCGCGGTCATCTCGCTCGGCGGCATCGTCACCGCGCAGTCCATCCGGGTCGCGGGCGACGAACTGGACAACGCGATCATCCAGTACATCAAGAAGGAGTACAGCCTGCTGCTGGGCGAGCGCACGGCCGAGCAGATCAAGATCACGATCGGTTCCGCGTACGAACTCGACGCCGACGAACACACCGAGGTGCGCGGCCGCGACCTGGTCTCCGGGCTGCCGAAGACCGTCGTCATCTCCGCCGCCGAGGTCCGCAAGGCCATCGAGGAGCCGGTCAACGCCATCGTCGACGCCGTCAAGACGACCCTCGACAAGTGCCCTCCGGAGCTGTCCGGCGACATCATGGACCGGGGAATCGTGCTGACCGGCGGCGGCGCCCTGCTGCGCGGCCTGGACGAGCGACTGCGGCGGGAGACCGGAATGCCGATCCACATCGCCGAGGACCCGCTGGACAGCGTGGCGCTCGGCTCCGGCAAGTGTGTCGAGGAGTTCGAGGCACTCCAGCAGGTACTGGACGCCCAGCCCCGCCGATGAGGCCGTTCCCCGGATCCGCCGACCGGGCGGTTCCCTGGATCCGCCGTACGAGACGATCCCTCTCGTGCGGCGGGTCGTTGACATAGAGGCACAAGCTCCGCACATGGGCCCCCAGGGTTCGCGCCGCACCACCGGCGCACCACCGGGGGTCCCCGAATTCCACTCGAGGAAGGGCACGGCCGCCGCACGTGAGGGACACGAAAGAGAGCCGGCTGCTCCTGGTCCTGCTGATCGCCATCGCGTTCGCGTTGATCACGGTGGACATCCGAGGGGGCCGGAACTCCCCCGTCGACGGCGCCCGGCAGGCCGCCGCCGCGGCGTTCGGCCCGATCGAGAACGGGCTGTCCTCGGCGGTGAACCCGGTCGGCGACGCCGTCTCCGCCGTCCGTGACTCCGGTACCCGCCACGACCGGCTCGCCACGCTGGAGAAGGAGAACGCGGCCCTCAAGGCGAAACTCGGCAGCGACGACCGCAACCGCAGCCGCCTGAACCAGCTCGACAAGATGCTGAAGATCGCCGGCGAGGGCCAGTACGGCATCAAGGGCGCCCAGGTCATCGCCATAGGGTCGGCGCAGGGCTTCTCCTGGACCATCACCATCGACGCCGGCGCCAACGACGGCATCGAGCGGGACATGACCGTGCTGAACGGTGACGGACTCGTCGGCCGCGTCACCACCGTCGGCCCGGACACCGCCACCGTGCTGCTCGCCAACGACCCCGACTTCACCGTCGGCACCCGCATGGAGAACAGCGACGAACTCGGCTTCGCCTCCGGCCAGGGCGACCGCCCGCTGAGGGTGGAACTCCTCAACGGCAAGGCCGAGGTGAAGAAGGGCGACCGGCTCGTCACCTTCGGCTCCCAGGCCGACAAGCCCTTCGTGCCCGGCGTCCCGGTCGGCGTGGTCTCCCGGATCGACCCCTCCGGCAGCGGCCTCACCCGCACCCTCTACGTCACTCCGTACGTCGGCTTCACCAAGCTCGACGTCGTCGGCGTGGTCGTCCAGAGCCCGAAGCGGGACCCGCGCGACGAGGTGCTGCCGCGCAAGCCCAAGCCGACACCGACGCCGACCGTGACCGTCACGGTCAGCCCCTCGGCCGGCGCGCCCGGCACCAACGAGCAGCAGTAGGAGCTGAATCCCCATGCGTCTCAACCGGATCCTGCTCTCGGTCGCGCTGGTCGTCGTCGCCCTGGTGATCCAGGTGAGCGTCCTCGCCCGCCTGCACCTGCCGGGCGCCGTCCCCGACCTGCTGCTGCTCACCGTCCTCGGCCTCGCCATGGTGTACGGCCACGTGGGCGGCGCCCTCGTCGGCTTCGGCGCCGGACTGCTCGCCGACCTCGCCCCGCCGGCCGACCACGCGGCCGGCCGCTACGCCCTGGTGCTGTGCGTCATCGGCTACTTCGCCGGACTCATCAAGCCGGAGAACGGGCGGCTGAAGTCCGCCACCGGCCCGATGGCCGTCGTGGTCGCCGCCGCCGTCGGCTCCACCCTGCTCTACGCGGGCGTCGGCGCCCTGGTCGGCGACACCGCCGCCCGTCATGTCGGCCTGCCGGGCCTGCTGTTCTCGGCGGCCCTGTACGACCTGCTGCTGGCCCCCTTCGTGGTCCCCGCGATCATGTGGCTGGCCCGCCGCTCCGACAACGACCCGCTCGCCGAGACCAGTCCCGCCGCCAAGGCCGGCGACATCTCCTCCGGTTGGCTCTCCTCCGGCACCGGACTGCGCGTCGGCGGTCAGCGCGGCCTCGGCGCCCTGAAGGCCAAGGCCCGCACCCGCTCCACCAGGGTCGGCCGCATCAAGGGGGTCAAGCGGCTGTGAACGCACCAGAGTTCACCCGAACGGGGCAAACGCGGTGGAACGGCGCCGCACAGGCGGATCGTTCATCATTCGTCGGCGCACACACGTCAGCGCACTGAGAGGGGGAGACAGCCGCAGTGACCAACATTCCCGAGACCGGACGGACCCCACGGGTCCAGATCCGCCTCGTCGTCATCCAGATCCTCGTCCTCTCCCTCCTCGGCACCCTCGGCGGCCGCCTGTGGTACCTGCAGATCCGTGAGGGCGCCGCGTACCAGAAGGAGGCCTCCGGCAACCACGTCCAGCAGGTCGTCGATCCCGCCGTCCGCGGCGACATCCTCGACGCCCGGGGCGTGCCGCTCGCCGACAACGAGACCCGCCTGGTCGTCTCCGCCTCCCGCACCGATCTGCTCAAGCAGGCGGACGACGGCAAGGCCGTCCTCACCAAGCTGGCCGGCGTCCTCGGCATGAAGCCCGCCGACGTCATGCGCAAGGTCCGGCTGTGCGACGCCGAGACCCCCCAGCCCTGCTGGAACGGCTCGCCCTACCAGCCGATCCCGATCACCGACGAGGCCAACGCCAAGCAGGCCCTGCAGATCCGCGAGCGTGCCGAGGACTTCCCCGGCATCACCGCCGAGCCCGAGGCCGTGCGCCGCTACCCGGGCCCGGGCAAGTCCAACACCTCCCAGGTCCTCGGCTACCTCTCGCCGGTCACCGACGAGGAGATCCAGAAGGCCAAGGACACCGACTCGCCCTACCTGCGCTCCGACATGGTCGGCCGCTCCGGCCTCGAGCGTCAGTACGACAAGGTGCTGCGCGGCAAGGCCGGCGTCACCCGCTACGAGGTGGACAACCTCGGCCGGGTCATCGGCAAGGCCCAGTCCGACGCGGCCGAGTCCGGCTCCAACCTGGTCACCAGCATCGACTCCCGGGTGCAGCGCGTCGCCGAGTACGAGCTGGACAAGGCGATGAAGGTCGCCCGCCAGCAGTACGACAAGATCACCGGCGAGAACTACAAGGCGGACTCCGGTGCCGTCGTGGTCATGGAGGCCAAGACCGGCCGGATAGTGGCCATGGCCTCCGCACCGACCTACGACCCGAACGTCTGGGTCGGCGGTATCTCCGCCAAGGACTACAAGGCCCTCACCGGCAAGAACTCCGACTACCCGCTGCTCAACCGGGCCATCCAGGGCCAGGCCGCGCCCGGCTCGACCTTCAAGGTGGTCTCCACGGCCGCTGCGGTCGAGGCCGGCTACCCCTTCGACGGCCGCTACCCCTGCACCAGCTCCTACTCCGTCGGCAGCCAGGTCTTCAAGAACTTCGAGGGCGAGAACTTCGGCCCCATCTCCCTCGGCCGCGCCCTCGAGGTCTCCTGCGACACCGTCTTCTACGGTCTCGCCGACAAGGAGTGGAAGCGCGACGGCGGCATCAACCCCAAGAAGGGCAAGCCCAAGGACTACTTCTACAAGGCCGCCCATCAGTTCGGCCTCGGCAAGGAGACCGGCATCGACCTCCCCAACGAGGTCACCGGACGCGTCCCGGACCGCCAGTGGAAGCAGGACTACTGGAAGGCCAACAAGGACGCCTGGTGCAAGTCCGGCAAGAAGGACGGCAGCTACGTCGAGAAGATCGCGTACGAGAACTGCCTCGAGGGCAACAAGATGCGCGAGGGCGACTCGATCAACTACTCCATCGGACAGGGCGACACCCTGGTCACCCCCATCCAGGAGGCCGCGATCTACGGCGCCGTCGCCAACGGCGGCACCATGTACCAGCCCACCATCGGCAAGGCGGTCATCAGCGCGGACGGCAAGACGGTCACGGAGATCAAGCCGAAGAAGAACGGCAGGCTGCCGGTCACCAAGGCCACCCTCGCGGGCATGAACGACGCCTTCGCCGGCGTCATCACCCGCGGTACCGCCGCCTGGAAGTTCGGCGGCTGGCCCCAGGACAAGATCCCGCTGCACGCCAAGACCGGCACCGCCGAGGTCTACGGCAAGCAGACCACCTCCTGGCTCGCCACCTACTCCAAGGACTACACGGTGATCATGACGATCGCCCAGGCCGGTACGGGTTCCGGAGCCTCCGGTGAGGCCGTGCGCAACATCTACAGCGCGCTCTACGGCGTCGGCGGCGACGGCTCCATCGACAACAAGAAGGCACTGCTGCCCGAACCGCAGAAGAGCCTGCCCAAGGTCCGCGCCGACGGCACCATCGCCTCCCCGAAGGTCGCCGGCGACCCGGCCAAGGACGTCGAGGCCTCCCAGCAGGACAACCCCAGCAACGACGACGGCCAGACCCCGGCCACCTCGCCCTCGCCCACCACGGGCAACCGCGACACCCGCAGGCGCCACCGCAGGAGGGGAAGCCGGAGGATGCTCACATGACCAGCGCCAACAGCTTCTCCGTCTCCGGTTACGGACCCGAGCGGGCCGGCTGGACCAGACTCTTCGCCCGCGACTCACTGGCCCGCCGGCTCGACTGGCCGATACTGCTGTCGGCACTCGCCCTCTCGGGGATCGGCTCCCTGCTGGTCTACTCGGCCACCCGCAACCGCACCGAGATCAACCAGGGCGACCCGTACTACTTCCTGCTCCGGCACCTGATGAACACCGGCATCGGACTCGTCCTGATGATCGGCACGCTCTGGCTCGGCCACCGCGCCCTGCGCAACGCCGTGCCGATCCTCTACGGCCTGTCCGTCTTCGGCGTCCTCGCCGTGCTGACCCCGCTGGGCTCCACCGTCAACGGCGCCCACTCCTGGATCGTGCTCGGCGGCGGCTTCTCGCTCCAGCCCTCGGAGTTCGTGAAGATCACGATCATCCTGGGCATGGCCATGCTGCTCGCGGCCCGCGTGGACGCCGGCGACAAGAAGTACCCCGACCACCGCACGGTCCTGCAGTCCCTGGGCCTGGCCGCCGTACCCATCCTCATCGTGCTGCTCATGCCCGACCTCGGATCGGTCATGGTCATGGTGGTCATCATCCTCGGCGTCCTGCTCACCTCCGGCGCCTCCAACCGCTGGGTCTTCGGCCTGATCACCGCCGGCACCGTCGGCGCGATCGCCGTCTGGCAGCTGCACGTCCTGGACGAGTACCAGATCGCCCGCTTCGCCGCCTTCGCCAACCCCGACCTCGACCCGGCCGGCGTCGGCTACAACACCAACCAGGCCCGCATCGCCATCGGCTCCGGCGGCCTCACCGGCGCGGGCCTCTTCCATGGCTCGCAAACCACCGGCCAGTTCGTCCCCGAACAGCAGACGGACTTCGTCTTCACCGTCGCCGGCGAGGAACTCGGCTTCATCGGAGCCGGACTGATAATCCTCCTCCTCGGCATCCTGCTGTGGCGCGCCTGCCGCATCGCCCGCGACTCCACCGAGCTGTACGGCACGATCGTCGCCGCCGGCATCATCGCCTGGTTCGCCTTCCAGTCCTTCGAGAACATCGGCATGACCCTCGGCATCATGCCCGTCACCGGCCTGCCCCTGCCCTTCGTCTCCTACGGCGGCACGTCGATGTTCGCGGTATGGATCGCCGTCGGCCTCCTGCAGTCCATCAAGGTGCAACGTCCGATGTCCGCGTGAATCCGACCGCACGAAAGGGGACTGAGCAGGCCCATCGCGGCTAGATTCTGTTCATGGCGGATACGAAACGCGAGATCGAGCGCAAGTACGAAGCCGATGAGGGCGGGCTCCCTGACTTGACGGGCGTCGGCAAGGTGGCGGACGTCCTCGACAAGGGCCTGGTCGAGCTGGACGCCACCTACTACGACACCGCCGACGAACGCCTGGCCGCCGCCTCCCTCACGCTGCGCCGCCGCACCGGCGGCTCGGACGACGGCTGGCATCTGAAATTCCCGGTCGCCCCCGGTGTCCGCGACGAGATCAGGGCACCGCTGTCCGACACCGTTCCCGAGGAACTCGCCGCCCTGGTCCGCTCCCGGGTCCGGGCCGCCGAACTGGTCCCCGTCGTCCGGCTCCGCTCCGCCCGCGACGTACGCCACCTGGTCGACGCCGACGGCACACTGCTGGCCGAGGCCAGCGTCGACACGGTCACCGCCGAACGGCTCAACCGGGCCGGCGGCACCACGCGGTGGACCGAGATCGAGGTGGAGCTGGCCGACGACGCCGATCCGGCCCTCCTCGACAAGGTCGACAAACGCCTGCGCAAGGCGGGCGTACGCCCGTCCACCTCACCGTCCAAGCTGGCCCGCGCGCTGGAGCGGACCGGCGGCACCCGCACCCGGCCCGCCGAGCCCGCACCCCCCGTGACCGCCGGCGACCACGTCCTCGCCTACCTGCGCGAACAACGCGACGAGATCCTCGACCGCGACCCGGCCGTCCGCCGGGACATACCGGACTCCGTGCACCGCATGCGGGTCGCGACCCGCCGTATGCGCAGCACCTTCCGCACTTTCGGCACGGTCCTCGACCCCGCCGTCACCACCCCGGTCGCCAGCGAGCTGAAATGGCTGGCCCGCGAGCTGGGCGCCGACCGCGACCAGGAAGTACTGGCAGAGCGCCTCAGCACCGCCCTGGACGAACTCCCGTCCGAGCTGGTCCTCGGTCCCGTGCCCCAGCGGCTCGCCTCCTGGGCCGACGCCCGGCACAGCAGCACCCGCGGCCATCTCATCGCCATCCTCGACTCCGCCCGCTACCAGGCCCTGCTCGACACCCTCGACGCCCTCCTCGCCGACCCGCCACTGCGCGGCAAGGCCGGCAAAAAGCCCGCGAAGGTGCTCGCCAAGGCCGTACGCAAGGACCTCGCCAAGGTCACCCGCCTGATCACCCACGCGCTCGACCTGCCACCCGGCCAGGAGCGCGACGTCGCCCTGCACGAGGCCCGCAAGAAGGCCAAGCGCACCCGCTACGCCGCCGAGGCCGCCATCCCGGCCCTCGGCGCTCCGGCCAAATCCCTGGCCAAGTCGATGAAGTCCCTCACCTCCCTGCTGGGCGACCACCAGGACAGCGTCATGGCCCGCCACATCCTGCGCGAGTTCGCCGCGGTCGCCCACGCGGCGGGGGAGAGCACCTTCACGTACGGCCTGCTTTACGGCCGGGAGGAGCGGCGCGCGGCGGCGGCGGAAGCCGAGCTGCCGGGCCTGTGGGCGAAGATCAAGTCGGGGGCGTCCGTCTGAGCGTACGGGGGAGCCCTCCGGGCGGGTTACGCTGAATGGTCACCCCTGTCAGCTCATGAAGGTTCGCGAGATGCCTGTCGAGTCGGTTTTCCCGCAGCTCGAAGCTCTGCTCCCCCACGTGCAGAAGCCGATCCAGTACGTCGGCGGAGAGCTCAACTCCACCGTCAAGAACTGGGACGAGTGCGATGTCCGCTGGGCGCTCATGTACCCGGACGCCTACGAGGTCGGACTGCCCAACCAGGGCGTCATGATCCTCTACGAGGTACTCAACGAGCAGGAGGGCGTCCTCGCCGAGCGCACCTACAGCGTGTGGCCGGACCTCGAGGCGCTGATGCGCGAGCATCGCGTCCCGCAGTTCACCGTGGACACCCACCGCCCGGTGAAGTCGTTCGACGTGTTCGGCCTCAGCTTCTCCACGGAGCTGGGCTACACCAACATGCTGACGGCGCTGGACCTGGCCGGCATCCCCCTGGAGTCGAAGGACCGCGGACTGGACGACCCGATCGTCCTGGCCGGCGGCCACGCGGCCTTCAACCCGGAGCCGATCGCCGACTTCATCGACGCGGCGGTCATCGGCGACGGCGAGCAGGCCGTCCTCGACATGACCCGCGTCATCCGCGAGTGGAAGGCGGAGGGCCGCCCCGGCGGCCGCGAGGAGGTCCTCCTCCGTCTGGCGAAGACGGGCGGCGTCTACATCCCCGCGTTCTACGACGTGGAGTACCTGCCCGACGGCCGTATCGGCCGTGTCGTCCCCAACAGGTCCGGCGTCCCGTGGCGTGTCTCCAAGCACACGGTCATGGACCTGGACGAGTGGCCCTACCCCAAGCAGCCCCTGGTCCCGCTCGCCGAGACCGTCCACGAGCGGATGTCGGTCGAGATCTTCCGCGGCTGCACCCGCGGCTGCCGCTTCTGCCAGGCCGGCATGATCACCCGTCCGGTGCGTGAGCGTTCGATCACCGGCATCGGCGACATGGTCGACAAGGGCCTGAAGGCGACGGGCTTCGAGGAGGTCGGCCTCCTCTCCCTGTCCTCGGCGGACCACTCCGAGATCGGTGACATCGCCAAGGGACTGGCCGACCGGTACGAGGAGGACAAGATCGGCCTCTCGCTGCCCTCCACCCGAGTCGACGCCTTCAACATCGACCTGGCGAACGAACTGACCCGCAACGGCCGCCGCTCCGGCCTCACCTTCGCCCCCGAGGGCGGCTCGGAGCGCATCCGCAAGGTCATCAACAAGATGGTCTCGGAAGAGGACCTGATCAGGACCGTCGCCACGGCCTACGGCAACGGCTGGCGCCAGGTGAAGCTGTACTTCATGTGCGGCCTGCCGACGGAGACCGACGACGACGTCCTGCAGATCGCGGACATGGCGACCCACGTGATCCAGAAGGGCCGCGAGGTCTCCCGGTCGAACGACATCCGCTGCACGGTCTCGATCGGCGGCTTCGTACCGAAGCCCCACACCCCCTTCCAGTGGGCGCCCCAGCTCTCCGCCGAGGAGACCGACGCCCGCCTCGAGAAGCTCCGCGACAAGATCCGCGGCGACAAGAAGTACGGCCGCTCGATCGGCTTCCGCTACCACGACGGCAAGCCCGGCATCGTGGAGGGCCTGCTCTCCCGCGGCGACCGCCGTATCGGCGCCGTCATCCGCGCGGTCTACGAGGACGGCGGCCGCTTCGACGGCTGGCGCGAGCACTTCTCCTACGACCGCTGGATGGCGTGCGCGGACAAGGCCCTCGCCTCCTTCGGCGTGGACGTCGACTGGTACACCACCCGCGAGCGCACCTACGAGGAGGTCCTCCCCTGGGACCACCTCGACTCCGGCCTGGACAAGGACTGGCTCTGGGAGGACTGGCAGGACGCGCTCGACGAGACCGAGGTCGACGACTGCCGCTGGACGCCCTGTTTCGACTGCGGCGTCTGCCCGCAGATGGACACGGCCATACAAATCGGCCCGACCGGCAAGAAGTTGCTTCCCCTGACGGTCAAGAACGCTGGTCCGACGCCGGCTTCGAGTGGTCACGCGCACTGAGGTGGGCGGGGCACTCGATCGGGTGATTGAGGCGCTGGCGGGGGTGAGTGAGGAGGATATGGCTGCGGTGTTGGCTGCTGCCGGTGCTTCGAGTCCTCGCCCGCCGACGCCACTTGCATCGCCTCGGACGCCTCTGCCGGGCCCTGGAAGTACCCCGTACATCGTTTCCGAGGTGGAGTGGGTCTGAGAAGCCTGCAGGCGCACGTGACGGCTTCGCCTGAAGCCCCGCTCCTGATGGCAGGAGGGAGCCCCGGACCGATCTTGGTCCGGGGCTCCTGGCATTTGTTTCCGTCATCAACCGGGTCGGTCACCGACGACTCGACGCCTGATGGAGGCGGTGTGGGCGACGGTGCCGGTTCTTCAGTCCTTCGGGAAGATCGAGTCGCCGGTTACTGTCCGGGTGGAGCCGTTCTTGAGTGTGATGTCGACCTTCTCGGCGCTGCCTGACGGTTCGGCGGACGGCCACCAGGCGGTGAACCGGTTGTTCTGGATGGTGGCCTCGATGGTGCGGCCGCCGTCGTGCAGGGTCACGGCCCTGACATCGGAGCCCACAGAGCCCACGAGGTAGTTCACGCCGGTGCTGTTCTCGCCGTGGCCGCCGGCCGAGTCCACCTCGATCGCGTTGCCGGGGAGCTTCTTGACCGGGTCGATCACCTCGGCCATGCCGTGGCCGGTCTTGTCAGCGAGGCAGTAGGAGATGGTCTTCCCATCGGTGACGACCACAGAGGTGATCGTGCCGCGCACGTCCAGGTTGGCGTATGAGACGGGCTTGCCCGAGTAGTCGCTGCCCAGCGCCTTCACGCACCACTTCTCGGCGGCGGTGGCCTCCGGTGAGGCGGCCGACGGACGACTCGGGGTGCCGGTCCAACCGGCGAGTTCCGCCGCGGGAAGGGGACCCGAGCCGGACGCGCCGTGCGGGGCCTGGGCGATGACGGCCACCGCCGCGGTGGCGGTGACGGCGCCTGCTGCCACCCAGAGCCACGGGCGACGACGGTGGGGCGGAGCGGCCGGCTGCGATACGGGCGTGGCATCACTCATCACGGTGCGCAACAGATGTTCCTTACGGTTGCTTTCGGCTTCGGTCAGTTCGCGGACGGGAGCAGCGTCCAGAGCGGCCAGCAACCGGGGGTTCTTCTCGTGATCGTTCACGTCTCTTCCTTCAGTGCGCCGGAGCCGGAGCGGGGGTGGTTCGACCGGTCGGGCCGAACAGCTTGGCCAGGCGGCGTTTGGAGCGGGACAGCCGCATCGTGTAGGCCGCGCGTGAGCAGCCGAGCACGGTGGCGGCGTCCCGGTCCGTCAGGCCTTCCCACACATGGAGCGCCAGTACTTCCTGGTCGACGGCCGACAGCTGCCGCCAGGCAGCTACCAGGTCCATCCGGTCCTCGGCCCGGGCCAGACCGTCGTAGTTGTCCTCGCCGCCGTTCTCCATGACACGTACCGCGACAGCCGTCTGGCGGCGCTGCCCGCGGTGGGCGTTGAGCATCGCGTTGCGGGCGGTGCCGAAGAGCCACGGACGTGGGTCCTCCGGCAGCTCGTGGCGGCGACGCCACGCGGCGAGGAACGTCTCACCGACGATGTCGTCCACGTTCATGGGATGAGCACGCCGGCGGACGAAACGCAGTACGTCCTCGTAATGAGCGCGGTAGGCATCGGTGAACTCGTCCTCGCTGTCGATGGCCATGGCTTCCTCTCGCTACTTCCGCCCCTACGTGTCCACCACCCGTGAAGGTGCAACGCGAGAGTTCGAAGAAATTTGTGCCGGCCCTCGGTGGCTCGGGCAACGCCGCCGCGGCTTAGAGCTGAGTCGAAGCTCCACACCCGGGCAAGGTTACGGCCGCCTTTTCCGTCGGCGTGCGGGGGTGATCCACCTTGAACCCGCAGGTCGTGATCGTCTTGCCGTCGTCCTGGAGGGCGACAAAGCTTGCTTTGGGGGCTGTGCGGACGCGTTCGGGAGGATGGAACGCGGATCAGCCGATGAACGATCAAAGGGAGAGGGAGTCATGACGACACAGAGTTCTGCGGGGTCGACGACTCCGGCGGACGCGACTCCGAAGGTGGCGAGGCAGCCCGACGGATATGGCAAGCGCGTTGGGGAGGTGGCGGAGATCACCGTTGTCCTCGATGCCACGCCGGGCGGGGCGGAGCGATTCCGTCAGAACGCCGCCAAGATCCAGGAAGATGCTTTTCACTACGAAAAGCTCGTCGGCACGGTCCACGACTTCCGCGTCACGTTCATCAACAATGACACTCAGGTCGTAGGCGCGGTCACCTATGACGGCGACTTCAAGCCGTACATGGCTGACATCTTCGCCAACGCCGGAGAGTGGTTCGACGAGATGTTCGAGGGTGTCGTCGAGGGCTACCCCGGGGCGAGCGATCCTGGCATCGTCGACTGGTTGGCGCCGAAGATCGTGGAGGCCGACATGTGGTACGCCTCCAATCCGAGCATGACCGTCGAGGACACCGCCAAGGCTCAGAGGGTCACGCAGGCGTTCAACACGCTGCTGGATACCGCGTCCGCCTAGTAGCAGTCTTGCGTCCAGGTGCTGTAGCCGTGGCCGTGGTGCCTGGGCACCACCAGGTGGCCCGGCAACGGCGCGCGGTGTCGGCCGGGCCCCGTCAGCGGAGGTCGCAGCACCATGTCCGACCATCTTTCCGGCACCCGCGCCGTGGCCGATCCGGCCATAGACCTGACCGACCTCTACGCCTTTCCCAGCCCCTCCCGGCCCGGTCGGCTCGTCCTCGTCCTCGATGTCTTTCCCAACGCCCGGCCCGGAGCCCTGTTCTCGGACGCCGCCAGTTATCGATTTCGCGTCCGCCCGGTGTCCGTGCCCCTGGGAAATTCCGGAGCCCTCTTCGATGTCGGCTCCGACGAATTCGCGCTCACGTGCACTTTTTCGGCTCCGGACGCACCGGATGAGGACGGGCGGTCGGAGCAGCGGGGAACATGCGTGCTGCCGAGCGGGGCATCGGTGTCGTTCCTGGTGAACGACGAGCAGGGCGGCGAGGGCGGCGATGTGCGCTGCTACGCGGGGCTGCGGCTGGATCCCTTCTTCATGGACGTGACCAAGGAGGTGGAGACGCGGGCGAGCGGGCGGCTCGCCTTTGTGTCGCAGGGCACCAACCTGCTGGAGGGCAACGACGTCCTGACCTTCGTGGCGGAACTCGATGCCGCCAGGGTGTTCGGGCCGGCCGCGGGCAGCGTCTTCGCCGTCGCGGCGGAGACCGTCACGCTCGGGCCGTATCCCGTGCGGCTGGAACGCCTGGGCCGTCCCGAGGTCAAGAACATCCTCATGTCGGAGAACGGGGTCGACAGCGCAAACAAGATCGTGGACCTGCGCGATCTCTACAACGAGGAAGACCCCTTCCGGCTGGGTCCGACCTACCTGGACGCCTATCGCTCACGGCTCAACGCCAACCTGGGCTTCTTCGACCGTCTCGACGGCAAGCTGGACTGGACGACACAGCCGGACGGGACACATCCGCTGACGGAACTGCTTCTCGCGGACTTCCTGGTAGTGGATGCTGCCAAGCCGTACGCCGAGGACAGCTTCTTCGAGATCGAGCGGGCCCTGCTGGAGGGCCGGGAGTACACGTCCTGCGGTGGCCGGTCGCTCAACGACGACGTCATCGACACGCTCTACACGCTGATCGTCAACGCGGGACACGGCCCGCACGTGAGCGACGGCGTCGACGGCACCGTTCCGGCGCTGCGCGACTTCCCGTACCTGGCACCGGCCAACCCGCACCCGCCCGAGCAGGCGACCACCATCCCGAAGGCTCCGGCGAACAGATGAGCGGCGTCACCGCAGCTTCTCCTGCCGGAGGCGACCTCGCGAGCGGGCCGCGCACGACGGCCGGTGTCATCGCCATGGGCAACCTGGACGCACGTATCGAAGGTCTGGCAGCGCGGGCGGTGCCGGGAGGGCTCACCGCCGGCGGCTGGGGTGAGCTGGTGGAGCTGACCGCCCTGCGTGGACACGTGGGGGGCCGCATCGACGAGGCCGAGCGCGCGGCAGCGCTGGCCGACGTGTTCGTGGACCGGGCGCCGGGCGATCCTCGCGCGCTCCTGGCGCGCGCCGGAGTGGCGGCCCATTTCCACCGGTTCGCGTCGGCGCTGGACGATCTGGAGGCAGCGGCCGTTCTGGGACTCGACCGGCGCACCGTCGACGGGGAGCGTGCAGCGGTCTGCCAGGCGGTCGGGAGGTACGGCGAGGCGCTCGCGCTGTGTCGACGGGCGTTGTCGAGACAGCGGGACTTCGGGACCCTCGCTGCCATGGCCCGCTGCCACGCCGAGAACGGCGGTGCAGTGCAAGAGGCAGATGAGGCAGCGGAGGCCGAGACGTGGTTCCTGGCGGCGAGACACGCGTATCGCGGGGTCAGTCCCTTTCCCCTGGCGATCCTCGAATTCCAGTGCGGGCGGATGTGGCTGGTGCGGGGCGATCCGGCCAGGGGGCGGACCTGGCTGGAGTCGGCCGTCGCCCGCCTGCCGTCCTATGCTCCGGCTCTGGGGCACCTCGCCGAGGCCGACGCCGTCGGGGGGAGGAGGGCCGCGGCGGTGGAGCGGCTGCGGCGACTGGTCCTCGTCAGCGACGACCCCGAGTACGCGACCGGGCTCGCCCGCCTCCTGGGCGGGTGCGGGGCGTCGGCGGAGGCCCGGTTCTGGCGAGCGCAGGCAGCCGCGCGCTACGAGGAGCTGATGGCGCGCCACCCCGAGGCGTACGTCGATCACGCGGCCGAGTTCTGGCTGACCGTAGGCGGCGATCCTCGGCGGGCACTTCGGCTGTCGCTCCAGAACCTCGCACATCGACCCACTCCACGTGCCCGGGCGCTCGTCGATCGCGCGAGATGCCGTGTCGGACAGCGCCAATAGTGCCTGTGGTTGGTACAAATCGCCCAACGCTCGACCGAGGGGACGAGATGGCGACGGTTGAAGGCCCACCACTGCAACTCGACGACATCCAAGGCATCGTGCTGCGTACCCGGCCGTCCCCGTACGTCGGCACCCACATCCTGCTGCGGGTGGACGACCCCGGTGCCGGCCGTGAGTTGATGGGACGCCTGGCCGGACTGGTCGATTCCGCCGCCAACTGGTGGCAGCCGCCCCTGCCGGCGCTTCTCAACGTCGCGGTGACGTACCGGGGGCTCGAAGCGCTCCAGGTGCCGCAGACCTCTCTGAACAGCTTCCCGGAGGAGTTCCGGCAGGGTATGGCGGCACGGGCCGAGTTCCTGGGAGACACCGGCGAGAGCGCGCCCGCGCACTGGGAGCCGCCCTTCGGCACCGGCCAGGTGCACATCGTGCTGTCCCTCATCGCTGCCGACCAGGAGTCCCTGGCGGTCGTACTCGAACGGGCGCGGCAGGCGCGCACGCAGCTTCCCGGCGTTCAGGTGGTGTACCGGCAAGATCTCTACCAACTGGCCTCGGGACGCACCAGCTTCGGCTACAAGGACGGCATCAGCAATCCCGCGGTGGAGGGCAGCGGAGCCGAGAACCCGCCCGGTGGCGGTCCCGTCCTCAAGGCGGGCGAGTTCGTGCTGGGCTATCCGGACGAGACGGGAAACCTGCCGCCGATGCCGGAGCCGGGCGTGCTGGGCCGCAACGGCACCTTCGTGGTCTGGCGGAAGCTGCACACGCGCGTGGCCGCCTTCCGGCGGTATCTCCATGACAACGCCAAAAGCTCGGAAGAGGAGTCTCTGCTCGCCGCGAAGATCGTGGGGCGCTGGCCGAGTGGTGCCCCTTTGATCCTCGCGCCCGAGTCGGATGATCCGGACCTGGGCGCGGACGAGCAGCGCAACAACGACTTCGACTACGCATCTGATCCGCGTGGAGCGGTCTGCCCGCACGGTGCCCACGCCAGGCGTGCCAATCCGCGTGACTCGGAGATCATCGGTGACGTCGACCTCCACCGGCTGATTCGGCGGAGCACCAGCTACGGGCCGCCGCTGCCCGTCGGCACCTTGGACGACGACGGCGCCGACCGCGGCATTGTGTTCATCGCCGTCAACGCGCACCTCAACCGCCAGTTCGAGTTCGTGAAGTCGCAATGGTTCAACGACGGCAACTTCACCGGACTGGACGTGGAGAAGGACCTGCTCACCGGTGACAACGACGGCTCGGGCATCTTCACGATCCCGCAGCACCCCGTCCGGCGTCGCCTGCACGGCGTCGAGCGCTTCGTCACCACGCGCGGCGGTGACTACTTCTTCCTGCCGAGCCTTAGCGCACTGCGCTGGATGGCCGACCTCGGCTCCTGAGCCGGCGTGAACTCAGGGGGACCTGGGGGGTCTGGTTGTGGACGCAGTCCTGCCCGGCCATGGACACGAACATCCAGGTGGGTCCGACGGGCAAGAAGCTCCTGCCTTTGACCGTGGTCAACAAGTAGCCGGTCGGGCCTCGTGCGCAGCAGGGAACGCAGGGGCCCTTCCGCTGCCGGGAGGCAGGGCGGCGTCATGGCGCGGGAGCTTGCGTAGCCGGTGGCGCGAGCGGCGCGCACGCGGTCCTCGGCGCGGGCGCGCTGTCGGTGCCGCAGCTCCGGTGCGGCGATGCCTCCGGCCATCCGGTGCGGGTGCCGGACGTCGCCCACGAGGTCATCATGGGACCGTGATGGAGCTATTCCCACCGATGCCGTTGACGCAGTGGCGGGACACCAAGGAGACCCTGCACCGCTTCGAACAGATCGTCGGCAAGATCCGCCTGGCGGCCAGCGCCCGGCGCAACCACTGGTGGAACGTCCCGTTCCATGTCACGGGGCGGGGCATCACCACGCGTCCGATGGGTCAGGTCGACGGGAATCCGATCTTCACGATCGACTTCGACTTCGTCGACCACCGGCTCATCGTCGCGACGCTGGACGGCGAAGAGCGGTCCTTCCCGCTTCCCGGCCAGTCCGTCGCGTCCTTCCACGACGCGACCCTGGACGCGCTGACCGCGCTGGGCGTCCGGGTGGACATCGCCATTCCCAGGCCCTTCGACCTGCCCGACGCCGGCCGGCCGTTCGCCCAGGACACCGAGCACGCGACCTACGATCCGCCGGCCGCCAACCGCTACTGGCGGGTCCTGAGCCAGGTGGCGTCCGTGCTGGAGGAGTTCGCGGCGGGCTACTCGGGAAAGAGCAGCCCGGTGCACCACTTCTGGCACACCTTCGACATCGCCCACAGCCGGTTCTCCGGGCGACAGATCGACCAGCCCCGGCAGGCCGACCCGGTCACCCGGGAGGCGTACTCCAGGGAAGTGATCAGCTTCGGCTTCTGGTTCGGCGACGACACCTTCACCGAGCCCGCCTTCTACTCGTATACCGCCCCCGAGCCCGCCGGCCTGGCCGGGGAGCCGCTCAGCCCCGCGTCCGCGCGGTGGGTCCCGCGCGGCGACAACCACCTCGCCGTGCTGCGCTACGACGCGGCCCGCGTCGAGACCGATCCCCGTGCCGCCGTCCTCGCGTTCTACGAAAGCGCCTACCGGGCCGGCGCCGGACGTGCCGAATGGGACATCGCGACGCTCGCGTGCCCCGGGGGCATCACGGACGCGATCCGGCGGATCTGACCCCGATCCGGAAAGTCCGACGGTCGAGCGCGGTCAGTAAAGGGTGTCCCGCCTGCTGCCCCTGACGGTCAAGAAAGCGGGTCCGGCGCCGGCTTCGACCGGCCACCCGCACTGAGCCGACGACAGCGACAGCCTGTTGAGCCCCCTCCCTGTACGGGCGGGGTGCCTTGTCCGGGGCTTCGGTTCACGTGTCCGTGGGGAGCACGCCGTCTCCCTGCGCGACGCGCAGGTGGATCGGGCCGCGCAGGATAGGGCTGCGGCGGTACGGCGGCGGGTCGGTGACCAGCCGGGGCCGGTCGAGCCGGCGTACCAGCTCGGTCAGCGCGATCTGGGTCTCCCGCCGGGCCATCGGGCCGCCGAAGCACAGGTGGATGCCGCTGCCGAAGCCCAGGTGCTGGTTGTCCCGGCGGTCGGGGTCGAAGCGGTCGGGCTCGTGGAAGCGGTCCGGGTCACGGCTGCCCGAGGCCAGCATGAGCATGATCTGCGAGCCCTTGGGGATGGCGGTGTCCGCGACGGTGATGTCGCTGTACGCCGCCCGCCACGGAATGATGTGCACGGGGGGCTCGTAGCGCAGCAGTTCCTCGACCAGCGGCACGACCAGGCCGGGGTCGTCGCGCAGCCGCTGGAACACTTCCGGGTGGCGCAGCAGGGTGAGCATGCCGTTGGTGATGAGGTTGACGGTGGTCTCGTGGCCGGCGATGAGCAGCAGGTTGGCGGTGGAGACGATCTCCTCGTCGGTCATCCGCCCGTCCGGACCGTCGTCGTTGGCCAGCCGTGCCAACAGGTCGTCTCCCGGCCGGCCGTGGCGTTGCTCCAGCAGGCCGCCGAGGTACTGGCGCAGGTCCTGCCGGGCCTGCAGACCCTTTTCCAGCTTCTCCTTCGGGTCGGTCTTCGGGTCGTAGGCGATCGCGTCGATGATGTCGTTCACCCACAGTCGGAACCGCGGTTCGTCCTCGCGTGGCACGCCGAGCAGGTGGCAGATCACCGTGACGGGGAACGGGTAGGCGAAGTCGTCGACGATGTCGATCTCTTCCTTGCCCGCGCAGTCGTCGATCAGGTCGCCGACGATGGCGGACAGGACGGGGTCCAGGCCGGCCACCAGCCCGGGGGTGTGCGGGGGGCCGAAGTGGCGCATCGCCATGCGCCGCAGACGATCGTGCTCGGGCGGGTCCATGTTGATGAACGCCGGCGTGGTGGATCCCTCGGCCGAGGGCATCGGGCGGGTCAGATTGCGGACGTCGGAACTCAGGTGCGGGTCGTGCAGCAGGTCCGCGATCTCGCGGTAGGTGCTGACGACGTAACTGCCGTCCTCCTGCCGGGCCACCGGGGTCCGGCGCAGTTCGGCGTACAGCGGGTACGGGTCGGCCCGGGAGGAGTAGTCGAGGATCCGGCGCAGCGTGTCGGGTGCCGCCTCGGTCGTGGTCATCTCGCTCTCCCTCCTACCGGTGGTGCTGCTGCGCGGCCGTGACCCGCCGTTCGCCCGGGTCGTGACCGGTGACGACCACGGTGGCGCCCTGGGCGAGCAGTTGGGGTCCGGGGAAGTCGACGGGCACGGGCTTCATGTCGAGGGGCTGATCGGGCGTGGGGCCCGGCGGCGGGAACGGAGCGGCCGTCTCGATCAGCCGCCGGTAGTGGTCGATCCATTTCGCGTTGTTGAAGGTGACGGCCGCGGTGACGCGGCCCCGGTAGCCGTACGCGGCGACGAAACGGCGGTCGGCGACCGACCCCTGGGCGACGACGACCTCGTCGGCGAAGGTCGGCACGCCGACGGACTTGATGTTGACGCCGAACTGGATCGACCAGAACACCGGCAGGGTCAGGTGGGGCCAGCGGTCCGCCTGGCCGCTGACCATGTTGTGCGCCGCGACCTCGGCCTGTTCCACGGCGTTGGCCCAGTGCTCCAGCGAGATCAGCCGGTACTCGTAGACCGGGTTCGGGCAGCGTGCCACGTCCCCGGCGGCGAAGATGTCGTCGGTGATCAGGCCGTCGAGGGTGAGGGCGCGGCAGCCCGTGTCGCAGGCGATGCCCCACACACCGGCCGCCAGTCCGGAGCCCCGCAGCCACTCGGTGTTGCGGATGCCTCCGAGTGCCACCACGGCCACGTCGGCGTCGACCGTGCTGCCGTCGTCGAAGTGGGCCCGGCGGAAATGCCCCTGCGCGTCGCCCTCGAGCCGGGTGACCTTGACTCCGCAGCGCAGATCGACGCCGTGGGCGCGCTGCATGTCCGCCGCGACCTCGCCGATCATGGCGCCGAGCGCCCCGACGAGGGGGGACGGCGCGAGCTCGGCGACGGTGACCGGGATGTCCCGCTCCCGGCAGATGGAGGCGATCTCGGAGCCGGTGAATCCGGCACCGATGACCAGCACGCGGTTGGGGCCGGCGGCGAGGGCCTGCCGCAGCGCCTCGGCGTGCTCCCGCGTACGCAGGACGAACACGCCGTCCAGGGCGGCCTCGCTCTCGACGAACCAGGGCCGGGCCCGCACGCCGGTGGAGATCAGTACCCGGTCGAAGGGGATCTCACGTCCGTCGGCGAGACACACGTGGTTGGCCGCCAGGTCCAGCCCGCTCGCGGGTACGCCCAGCAGCCACTCGGCGTCGACGTCACGGCGTCGGGGGAGCGTGGTGTTGCCGGCCGGGACCCACCCGGTCAGTACCTGCTTGGACAGGGGCGGGCGGTCGTAGGGCTCGCCCCGCTCGTCACCGATCATGGTCAGCGAGCCGGTGAAACCCTCGTCGCGCAGGGTCTCCGCGGCCCGCAGTCCCGCCAGTGACGCCCCGACGACCACGATGCGGCCGTCGCGCTTGAACGCTCGCAGGGTATCGGCGCTGGTCATGATGCCGACGCCTCCACCGGTACGTCCCGGACCTCGCGCCGTCCCTCCAGCTGGTCGACCAGAATCGCCTGGACCGGACAGGCCGCCGCGGCGCGCAGCACCTGTTCCCGGCGGGCGTCGTCGGGCTGCGGGTCGTACATCAGCGCTTCCTCGCCGTGCATCCGGAACGCCTCCGGAGCCAGGAACGCGCACTGCGCATACCCCTGGCACCGGGATAGATCAACGACAATTCTCATCCCGACCTCCACAGGGACTGCGAACTGCGGACCCTGGGAGCCGGTGCCACCGCGGCACGCACAGCGCGGGACGAACTCGATGAGGAGAGTGCGGCCGCCGGCCACCCCTGCGAACCGCGAGGGGGCGCACCGCGCTCGTCGGGTCTCCGCAGCAGGAATTGATCGTCGCGAACAGGGCGAAGGGCGCCTGCGAAACCGCCCTGAGCACCTGACCCTGCCGTGAGAAAAGCCTAGCTCCGGCGCATATCGCCCGCACACCGGGCGCAGTGTTCACTCCCGCGCCGCGTGCCCCTGCGGTCGGGGCGACGTCGTGTCGTTGATCCTCTGCCGACGGCCGGTGGGACGGCGGGTGGATCCGCGCGCCGGCCGGCGCGGTCACCGACCGTGTCAGGCGCCCCCCACGCCCAGGGCGGTCAGCAGGACCAGGACGAGGGTGGCCACGGCGAACAGGCCGTGGGCCAGGACGACAGGTACCGGGAAGTGCCGTTCGGCGGGGACGGTCGCCTCGGCCGCCCGACCCGCCGCGGCCGGTTGCGCCCCGGCGCCGGCGCGGTGGACGGGGAGCCAGCGGGCCAGCATCACGAAGCCCAGCAGGGCGACGGGCAGGAGCAGGCCGAACGACGTCCAGGCCAGGGCGGTCCGGTCGGCCACGAGATAGATGATCCATACGACCAGCCCCATCGCGGCCAGGGCGAAGTGCCCGAGGACGACCGGTGCGGGCAGGCGGCTGGTACCGGTCCGCTGCTGGCGGAGGCCGCCGCGCTGGATCCATGTGCCGAGCATGTAGAAGCCGCCCAGAGCGGTGACCACCCAGGTGATCAGTGCGGCGATGTCCATGGGGAACTCCCGGATGAGATCGGTGGCGGCGACGGCCGGTGGTCCGGCCCGGCCGCGGTGGCGGGAAGGGGCGGGGCCGGGTCAGACGGGGGTGCGGGTGTGGCTGCTCCCGGGGCCGCGGTGGGATGCGTATCCCTCGGCCTGGGTGGTCTCGTCGGCGACGCGGACTCCGTAGCGGTAGGCGAGCTTGCCGCCGAGGAACCCGGACGCACCCAGGGCCGCGACGCTGAGCGCGGACAGGACGAGCTGTCCGGTCGCGACGCTCCCACCGCCGGTGTGCTCGCCGTGGCGCCACAGGAAGTTGACGGCGTAGGCGGCGGTCACCAGCAGGTTGAGCGTCATGTGCACCAGGGCGGTGCGGAAGGCCGGGGTGCCGGCGGGGATCGCGAACAGGTCCAGGAATCCGGCCATGGCAGCCAGCAGGGCGCCGATCACGCCGACCGCGATCAGCCACTGCGAGGACTGGGTCAGGAAGCCCGGACGGTGCACGACGTGGGACGCGATGTCGAACACCAGGCTGGTCACCCAGGCTCCGATCGGCACGGTCACCAGCATCGGGTGGAACGGGTGGCCGTAGGGGCCGGCGAGCGGGGCGCTGACCGGGCGCTTCGCCTGAAGCTGTGGCTCAGGGGTCATCGCAACCTCCTTTATTTCACCAACAAAGCTTGGTCTTATTGCGGGAGGGAGTCAAGACCTACAGCCCACGACGAGTGAAGAACGCTTGTGCCCACGGCGATGGGAGTTACTGTGGTCGGGTGGCTTCCGATCCGAGCGCCCGGGCCGACGCGGCCGACAGCGCCATCGACTCCGTCAGCGTCCTGAGCGAGGACTCGCGGAGGCGCATGTTCGCCTTCATCCGGCGTGCCCGCCGCGCCGTCACCCGCGACGAGGCCGCCGCCAGCGTCGGTATCTCCCGCAAGCTCGCGGCCTTTCACCTCGACAAGCTCGTCGACGCCGGCCTGCTGCGGGCGCGGTACGGCACGCCCGGCGCGATCCGCAAGGTCGGCAGGCAGCCGAAGGTGTACGAGCCCACCGGCGCCCAGATCACCGTGAGCATCCCCGACCGCCGGCACGAACTCCTGGCGGATCTGCTGCTGGACGCCGTCCTGACCGAGGGCGCGGACGAGAGCGCCGCGCAGGCGGCGGTCCGGACCGCCGAGCGGCGCGGCCGGGAGCTGGGCGAGGCCGCGCGGGAGGAGACCCGGCCGGGCCGGCTGGGCCCCGAGCGTGGGCTGACCGCGTGCGAGCGCCTGCTGGACCAGTACGGCTACGAACCCGTCCGGGACACCCCCACGCTGTTGCGGCTGCGCAACTGCCCGTTCCACCCGCTGGCCGCGAAGGCCCCGGATCTGGTGTGCGGCATGAACCACGCCTTCCTCAAGGGCTGCCTCGACGGCCTTCAGATCGGTGGAGTCGAGGCCGTCCTGGCACCCGAGCCCGGGGAGTGCTGCGTGCGACTCGGCCCCGGCGGCCACGACGGCGACGGCCGGCCGGTCCGGGACCACTGAGGCGAGGCGGGGCCGCCCGCCCGTCCGTCCCCGGGCCGCCGCCCGGATGCCCGATTGCCGCTCCCGGCGCAAGGATCGTGTGGGGGAGCGTGCTCCGCCGCCCGCGCGGAGCCCACCCGTCACCGGTTGCTCGGTATCCGTCCGAGCTGGGGGAAGACGCCCGTTCCGGCGTTCCGACCGGAGTATTGCCATGTTGACCAAGCGCATACTGAACCGCCCTGAACGTTCCGCGGAAACGGTGGCGCGTCCCGTCACCGCCGCCGATGCCGGCCTGCTGCTCATCAGGCTGGCCTTCGGCCTGCTGATGGCCGCCCACGGGGCCCAGAAACTCTTCGGGCTCTTCGGGGGCCCGGGCCTCACCGCGACCGGCAAGGGCTTCGCGGGCCTGGGCTATCGCCCGGGAAGGCTCTACGCCGTGATCGGAGGTCTGTCCGAGTTCCTCGGCGGCCTGGGTCTGGCTCTCGGACTGCTGACGCCGCTGGCCGCCGCCGCCCTGATCGGTGTCATGATCAACGCGATGGCCACGGTCACCGGCGCTCATGGCCTGTGGGAAGCGGACGGCGGTGTGGAATACAGCGTCTGCATCGCGGTCGTCGCCCTGGCCGTGGCCGCCATCGGTCCTGGCCGGCTGGCCGTCGACCGCCTCTTCGTCTGGGGAGGAGGCGGCTGGAAGGAGGCGGCCTTCGCCCTCGGCCTGGGCGGCCTCGGCGCCGCGATCACGCTGAGCCTGTGAACCCGCACCGGCCTTCGCCCCCGGCGCGGCGCAACGCCCGGGTCACCGGACCTGGACCGGTCGCGCACCGTGGCGGTGAACTCCGCATGATCGCTTCGCCGTTCGACGCGTCACACGTCCCGCTGAAATGACGGCGACACGGCGGCCGCCGCTCGCGCACGGCGCCCCCTTCACCAAGCTGGTGTCTTCTGCGAAGGAGACGCCACCGTGCGAATTTCTGACATCCAGCGCTGCGAGGTCCGGCCCGGACGACTCGTCGAATGGACGTTCAGCCCTGCGACCGTCCAGGCCGCGGCAGTGCTGCCGCCCGACCCGCGGCCGCCGGCGTACATCCAGGAGTCGCACATCAGGACGGCCCGTTCGGTGCGGGAGGACGGACTGTTCGTACCGACCTGGCTGGGTACCGCCTTCGATCTGCCGGGGCCGGCCGATCTCGACGCGCTGGAACGGGCCTTGCGCGGCTGGACGTTGCGTCACGAGACGCTGCGCAGCGGTTTCCGGTGGGCCGAGGAGGAGATGCACCGGTTCACCCTCGACGAGGTCGACGTGTCCCTGCACCGGGAGGTGGTCGGCGACTTCGCCGACACCAATGCCCTGATCCGGTACCTGCAGGACCGATTCGACGTGGCGGCGGACGCGCTCGGCTGGCCGAACCTCATCTACACGGCGGTCGTCCGCGAGGACTCCACCAGCGTGTACATGGCCTTCGACCACACCAACGTCGACGCCTACTCGCTCCAGCGCATCCCCGACGAGATCCGGGAGTTGTACTCCACGGACGTCACGGGGCGGCCCGCGGCCGGCCCGCCCCCCGGCAGTTACGTCGACTTCTGCGAGCAGGAGCGGACGAGTGCGGACGGGATCGACGACACGCACGCGATCGTCGACCGCTGGCGGGAGTTCATCGGCCGGTGCGACGGGAGGCTCCCGGAGTTCCCCGTCGACCTCGGGCTGCGGCCCGGTGACGCGCTGCCGACGCAGAAGCTGGTGTGCGAGCCGCTCGTCGACGCGGACGCCGCCGCCGCGTTCGAGGCGTACTGCAGGCCCTACGGCGGCAGCCTGGTGGGCGTTCTGGCCGCGACGAGCCTGATCGTCCACGAGCTGGGCGGGCAGCCGGTATACCGCACGGTCGTGCCGTTCCACACCCGGCTGAAGTCCGCGTGGTCGGACTCCGTCGGCTGGTACGTCGGCGGCGCCCCGATCGAGGTGCCCGCGGCGCGGGACTTCGACGGCGCGCTCGCCACGGTCCGCGCGGAGCTGAAGGCCAACCGGTCGCTGGCACGCATCCCGCTGGCCCGCGTACTGCGCCTGCTGGGCGCGGACTTCCGCCCGACCTCGCCCGACATGTACTCGATCATCTCGTTCGTGGACGCCCGTCTCACTCCCGGATCGGACCGCTGGGCCGAGCAGAACGCGTACGGGCTGATCCGGGTGTCGTACGGCGACCAGGTGTGCGCCTGGGTCAACCGGCTGCACGAGGGACTGTGGTTCGCCTGTCGCTACCCGGACACCGAGGTCGCCTACAAGAACGTACGGCTGTACGTCGAGGCGTTGCGGGACCTGATCCTCTCCGTGCCCGCCCATGGTCGCCTGCGGGTCGCGGAGCCGGCCTTCCTCTGACGAACTTCCGCCGATCGCACCCGAGTTCGGCAACCGGGCGCCGTATGCGGTCAATTGACGTCCCCGCGGTGACCCCTGGGGGGCCATCCGTTCCCGGCGGGACCAGCGATGTGGAATGTCCCGTATCGCTACTGCTAGTGTCTGGCCAGTCACGCTAGGCAATCAATTTCGTTGTTCAGGCAAAGGACCGAGGGTTCCATGCGCAAGTTCCAGCAGGTCGTGATCGCAGCACTGGCGGCCGGTGGCCTGTCCGCCGTCGGCGTCGGCACGGCGGTCGCCGACACCCCCGACAACGGGCCGAAGGTGTCCGACTCCTACCGCCCCTACCAGGAGTGCAGCCCGCAGACGGTGGCCGAGAGCAGCATCCCGGTCGGTGTGCTCGGGATCGCCGGCACCCTGGACACCACCTGCGGCCAGTACAACACCGCGTTGCACAACAACGCGTTCCACGGCTGAGTCCGGCCCGGTGCGGCCGGTTCCCGGGCGCCCCCCGCAGAGAAAGACGCAACACATGTTCAGCAGGATGAAGATCGCGGCTGTCTCGGGGCTCGTCGGCGGCCTCGCCGTGGCCTGCGCCGGCGTCGCTCCGGCGTTCGCCGCAGGGGGTCCGGCGCCCTGTGCGCCCGACCTCCAGGGCAACATCAGCTGTTCGCAGCGGATCACGGGCGTGGTGCCCGAGGGGGGCGTCATCCCCCATCAGGAGACCTGCTCGCCGGTGCAGCCCGTGAGCCTGCCCGCCGCCGTCGGCGCCGGGGTCACCCGGCTCGGGCCCGAGATCACCTGTGCCCCCACGACGACGGGGGAGCCCGACGAGGCTGACGGTGACAAGGGGTTGTTCGGTCTGGCGCCCTGAGGGCCGGTGGGCCGCCGCTGAAGTTGCGGACGCGACATGGGGAGTGTAGATCCTCGTCAACTACGCGGTGTGTGTATATCCTCACGGTACGTAGTCGATCCGGGCGTTCCGTCCGGGTAAGAAAGGGTCTATCCATGCGTAAGTTTCAGCGCGCTGCAATCGTGATGGCGGCGATGGCCGGACTGTCCGTCCTCGGGACCGGGGCCAGCTTCGCCGGCGAGAACGACGCGCCCCCGTCGATCAGCGCTGTGGCCAACTCCTCGGCCAACGCCGTCGCCGTCGGCGGTGGCTACTACGTCACGCCGCAGGGTCAGCCGGAGGAGCAGTCTCAGGCCCAGCCGCAGGAGGAGCAGTCGCAGGGTGAGCCGCAGGAGGAGCAGAAGAGCTCCGAGCCCGAGCAGGGCTACGGCGAGCACGGCGAGCACGGCGAGCACGGCGAGGACAAGTAACGACGTACTCCGTCCAGCGGTGTCCCGGTGACACCGCGAAGACAGCCCGGGCGCGCGCCGGCCGTAACGGCACGCGCCCGGGCTACGGGCGTCCCGCCAACGGGTGCGCCGGACGGCAAGTCCGGCCTTCGAAGGCACGGTTCAGGGATATCGGCCCGGGCGCACGCCGGTCACCGGCGCAGGCGTCCGGGCCTGTCGTTTTGAGAGAGGGAAAGCAACGCATGTTCACCGCACAGAAGATGGCCACCGTCTCGGGGCTCGTGGGAAGTCTCGCCGCGCTCTGCCTCGGCGCCGGCCAGGCGCACGCCTCCGGGCTCCCCGGCGGCTGCCAGAGCACCGCACAGGGCGGCACCGTGTGCGTCCAGAAGAACGATTCCCGTGTCGACAAGGACGGCACGCACATCATCCAGCAGAAGCAGGACTGCTCGCCGGCCGACCGTCCGCACGTGATGTTCTCGGAGGGCGCGGTCACGGGCGAGGAGTCCGCGAGCACCGGGCAGGTCGTGGACTGCTCCAACACGGCGCAGCTGCCCAAGGGCTTCAAGAAGCCGCACGTCGACTTCTGAACGCCGTAGGCACGGACGGTCCGCCGGGGAAACGGCGAGTCCCGGTGCCCCGACCGCGGGTCGGGGACCGACGACACGTGATGCGGCGCGACCTTCCGCATCGTCTCCATGCCGTGCTCCGTCAGTAC